>NZ_KB900617.1:1100023-1317364 GCF_000379025.1 Orenia marismortui DSM 5156 | reverse complement strand
AAATATACTTTGAGCGAGAATTTTGTGAATGTTCCTTTGGTTTCAGACCTAATAGGTCTGCTCACGATGCGATAGAAAAGATAGAGAAATATAAAGAACAAGGTTACTACTGGGTGGTAGACGCAGACATTAAATCTTATTTTGATACTATAGACCATGAGTTATTAATGGATTTTATAGCGGAATATATAAGTGATGGTTGGGTATTAGATATTATCAGGTCATGGCTGACAATTGGAGTTATGACTGAAGAAGGTAGAGAAGAAACTAGAGAAGGGACACCTCAAGGAGGTGTCATCTCTCCTCTATTAGCTAATATCTATTTACATTACTTTGATAAGAAAATGACTCGTCGAGGTTACAAAATAGTCCGCTTTGCTGACGACTTTGTAATCTTAACTAAAAATAAGCGCAAAGCAAAGAGAGCGTTAAAAGTTACCCGTAAAATTATAGAGGATGAATTGAAGTTGAAACTTCATCCTCGTAAGACGGTAGTAACTAACTTTTATGATGGATTTGAATTTCTAGGATTCAAATTTCACCATTCTGAATACAAGAGACCTAAAGATAAAGCAATAACAAAATTCAAAAACAAAGTAAGAAAGATTACTAGAAGAACTAGACCTTTTCCTGTAGAAGTAATAATTGCAAAATTAAATCCAGTTTTGAGAGGTTGGGGTAACTATTTCAAGATAGGAAATGTGAAGACTTTGTTTACGAGGTTGGATAAATGGATTAGAATGAGAATGCGTTCGTTTATCGAAAAGAAAAAGGCGATAATGTATCAAAATTATCGCTTTTCAAATAGTTATCTAAGAGATAAAGGACTTCAATCATTACTTACTGATGTGCTCTAATTAAGGGTAAAATATACATCTATGGTAACATAGAGTCGAAGACTTACTCTCTGATAAGGAGCACCAATAACCGAAAGCTGTATACGGGAAAACCGTACGTACAGTTTGACAAGGGGTCCCAGCCGTGAGGCTGTGGTCCTACTTTATTATTAAGGAATTGAGATTAAGGATAAGTTATAGCTTTTGAGTTTACTATTACTTACTAATTGCCAGTTACTAAAGTGGGTCATGGCTCAAGTTGTTCTTTAGCAATAAATTTATTTAGACTAGTAAAGAATAAAGAAATGGGGGGATGAAATGATTCGAAATCTAAGTTTAAAGACTAAAATACTATTGGGATACATAGTCATAATTTTAATTACTATTGGGGTAGCATTATGGTCTATTAGCAATTTCATAACTCTAAATCAAGCAATACATGATATTATGGTAGAAAATTATCAAAGTGTTATTGCTGCTGAAAAGATGGTAGAGTCTCTTGAAAGACAAGATAGTGCAGAATTGATCTTCATATTTGGGCAAGAGGATAAGGCTTTAGATATTTTCCAAGATAATCAAATGGAATTTATGAAGTCTTTATCAAGAGCTGAAGATAATATTACAATTCCTCAAGAAGAAGAGATAATCCAAAATATTAATCAAGATTATCAGCTTTATTTAGAAAATTTTTGGAAATTACGGCAATTTTCTAGCCGAAATAATTTTAAAGAAGTTCAAAACTACTATTTAGAGGAGATTATGCCCCAATTTAACAAAGTTAAAAAAGAAACTAGAAGGTTACTATTGGTCAACCAAGAACATATGAAAGAATCGCAGCAGAGAGCTAATAATAATGCAAGTCAGGCAATCTATTCTACGATAGTTTTTTCTATAATGGCTGTCATATTAGCGATAATATTAGGAATTTATATTTCTAATTTGATTATTAGACCTACTAAAAGGTTAACAGAAATAGTTCAAGAGGTTGCAGATGGAGATTTAGAACAGATTATTGAAATTGAGACTAAAGATGAAATTGGGAAGTTAGCTCAAGAGTTTAATAGTATGACGCAGCGATTAAGAGAATATGAAGAGATGAATGTTTCTAAATTAATTGCAGAGAAGAATAAGTCTGAAGCTATTGTAAAGAGTATCTCTAATCCTTTATTAGTTACTGATGATGAGAATAGGGTGCTACTAATTAATCCTAGAGCAGAAAAGTTATTTTCATTAGATGAGAGCAGAGTATCAAATAATCACTTTTTAGAAACTATTAAAGATGAACGAATTTTTTCTGTGATTCGTGAAACTTTAAGTTCAGGTTCAGAGCAGACTGGTAAAGATAGCAAAGTAATTAACTTTGAAAAAGACAATAAAGAGATTTTCTTTAGAGTTACTAGTACTCCTGTTAAAAATAAAGAAGGAGAAAGTAAATTAGTAGTAACCTTACTTGATGATATTACCCATCTTAAAGAAGTTGATGAAATGAAGTCTGAATTTGTTTCTATGGTATCTCATGAATTTAGAACCCCTTTAACTTCGATGAATATGGGAATTGGAATGTTATTGGAAGAGAATATTGGTGATATAAATGATAATCAGAAAGAATTATTGGAAGTGGCTAAAGAAGATTGTGAGCGTTTAAATAATTTGGTAGATGACCTGTTAGATTTATCAAAGATAGAGTCAGGTGAGATAAATCTAGAGTTTGCAAATATTCAAGTGGAAAAAGTATTCACAGCCTCAATAAAGCCATTTATTGAGCAATCTAAAAATAAAGGGGTAGATTTGATAGCGGAAGAGACCAAGGGAATGGCAGTTTATGCTGATTTTAACAAAATAACTTGGGTTATTACTAATTTGATTGGTAATGCATTGCGTTATACTAAAAAAGGTGACCAAATAAAACTTTCTGCAGAAAAGAAAGGTCATAAGGTTCATCTTTCTGTAAGTGATACAGGAGCAGGAATTCCTAAGGAATATCAACATAAAATTTTTGATAAATTTGTAAGAGTTGGTGGGGATAAAGATAAAGATACTGGATCTGGATTAGGATTAGCAATTTCTAAAGAAATGATAGAGGCTCATGGAGGAAGAATCTGGGTTGAAAGTGAGCTTGGTAAAGGAACAAGTTTTACTTTTACTCTTAAATTACCAAAGTAGGTGAATAGATTGAATAAAATATTAGTTGTTGAAGATAGTAAGAATATTATAACTGTTCTTAAGATTTGTTTAAGTAATGCAGGATATGAAGTTAAAGTAGTATCTAATGGAGTTGATGCAGTAGATTTAACTTTTGATTGGAATCCAGATTTAATTTTATTAGATATAAAGATTCCTAAAATGAATGGTTTTTTAGTTTGTGAAACGTTAAAAAAAGATGAGTCCACAAGTAATATACCAATCTTAATGTTAAGTGCTATTGCAGAAGAAGAAAATATTAAAAAGGCTTATGATTTAGGAGCTGATGATTATATTATCAAGCCTATTGAACCAAGTAAATTATTAGATAAGATTAAGGGTTATTTATAAATTAGAATTATAAAGGAGAGGTTTAAATGAATAAGAAGATTTTAATTATCGATGATGAAAAGAATATTAGGATTACTTTAAAACAATGTTTAAATCAGGACTATGAAGTAGTAACAGCTGTAAATGGAGAAGATGGTTTAGATAAATTTCAAGCAGATAACTTTGACTTAGTGTTATTAGATATGAAATTGCCAGGAATTAATGGTATTGAAGTTTTAAAACAGCTTAAGGAATTAGATAATAATATCAATACTATTATGATTACAGGTTTTGGAACGATAGAAACTGCTGTAGAAACTATGAAATTGGGAGCTATAGATTATTTAAGAAAACCCTTTGCTCCTGATGAAATTAGAGAGATAGTTAAGGAGGTAATAAACAGAACAAACTTAGAAGCATCTAAAGAGGAGTTAAGTAGTTATGAAGAATATTTAAGTTATGCGAAATCAGCTATTACCAAGCGTGATTTTAAGAAGGGTTATGACTATCTTCAAAAAGCAGTGAGTTTAGATGCAGATAAACCTGAAGCCTTTAATCTAATGGGGGGGATTTTGGAATTGCAAGATAAACTTTTAGAAGCCCAGAAGAAATATCGGGCAGCTTTAGCTTTAGATCCTTCTTATCAACCTGCTCAAGATAATCTTGAAAGAAGTACTCAATTTGATTATCAAAAAGAAGATATTAATTTAGGAGAGAAAGAAGTGGAAGGAGAGTAGAATATGTATGTTTTAGTTATGGGTTGTGGTAGAAGTGGTTCTTATTTAGCTAATCAGTTATCAAAATCAGGTGAGGATGTTGTAGTAATAGATAAAAGTTCTACATCTTTTAAAAGACTATCAGCCGAATTTACTGGTTTTACAATTAATGGGGATGCTACTGAAATAGAGATATTAAAGTCGGCTAAAATTGATAAAGCTGATGTAGTTGTAATTACTACTAATGACGATAATGTCAATGCTATGATTGCTCAAATTGCTAGCGAACTATATAAAGTTCCAAAAGTAATGGTTAGGTTATTAGATCCAGAAAAAGAGGTAATCTATAAAGATCTAAATGTAATTACAATGAGTCCTACAAATTTATTAGTAGATAAATTTAAGAAAGAGATTATTGGATAAGAGGTGAAATTTCTATGCGGATTATAATGGTTGGTGGGGGAAAGGTAATTTATTACTTAGCTAAAAACTTTTTAGCTAAGGGCTATCAAATTTCTGTAATAAATAAAGATAAAGATTATTGTAAAACTCTAGCAAGAGAGCTGAATTGTTTGGTGATTAATGGTGATGCTTCTAAGCCAAGTTCCTTAGAAGAGGCAGAAGCTAATAAAGCTGATGCTATTTTATCATTAACAGGAAATGATCCAAATAATTTATTTATCTGTCAATTAGCCCAAAAGGAGTTTGGTGTACCTAGGACTTTCTCTGTTGTTAATAACCCGGATAATGAAAAGATATTTAAAGAATTAGGAGTAGAGACTATCTTTAATACAACAAAATTAATTTCATTATTGATTGAGCAGAGAGTTGAGGTAGCAGATGTCAACAACTTATTATCAATTGAAGAGGGTAGAATTAATATTTCTCAGGTTATTTTACAAGAAAGCTCACCAGTATTAGGTAAGACTTTAAAGGAGGTTAATCTTCCAAGAGATATAGTTTTTGGTTGTATTATTAGAGGAGAGGATGTAGTAATTCCTAAAGGTGATACAAAATTATTAGAGGGAGATAAGGTATTAATTATTACTTTACCAGAAAAGCAAGGAGAAGCTTTTGCTGCATTATCTGGTGAGTAAGAATCGGAGGAATTTAAGATGAGATATAAAAGCATCATTAAAGAACGGTATAAGTTAATAACAAAATATATTGGGATATTAACAATGGCAGTTAGTGGTTTTTTATTATTGCCGTTGTTAGTACTACCATTCTACCCCGAAGAGATAGTTTATATAAAGGCATTTTTGATTCCAGCTGCTATATTCTTTGGCATTGGATTTCTACTGTGGAAATTAACCTCTGTTGAAGATGAGGTTACTCTTTCTTTGAAAGAGGGGGGGATTATAGTATTAATATCTTGGGTTATAGCTATTGTAGCTTCTGCTTTACCTTTTATGATAACAGGGGAGTTGAACTTTACTCAAGCCATCTTTGAAGCTACCAGTGGCTGGACAACAACAGGTTTATCAGTGGTTGATGTAACAAAAGCTTCCCATGTTTTTTTGATGTGGAGAAGTATTATGCAATTCTTTGGAGGGGTAGGACTAATAGTTGTTATGTTATCTTCTGTATTGCATCCTTATGGTTTTGGCTTATATAATGCAGAAGGTAGAAGTGATCAATTATTACCTCACGTTAAGAAGTCAACTAAGGCTATTATGTATATTTATTTTGGATATATTATTGGAGGGACTATTCTATATATTATAGCAGGAATGGGAGTCTTTGATGCTATTAATCATGCTATTCCAGCATTATCGACAGGAGGTTTTTCTACAAAAGTTGACAGTATTGGCCATTGGAATAGTCTTCCTATAGAGATGGTAACTTGGTTATTGATGATTTTGGGAACAATTAACTTTGCTACTCACTTTGCATTGTTAAAAGGAAAGTTCAAAGTCTTTTTCAAAAATGGTGAGATTAGATTGCTGTTATTTATTATTGCTATCTTTACTCCAATTATCAGTTATTTTTCTTTAGGTAGCTTATATACAAGTTTGCCTGCTACAGTTAGACGGGGATTCTTTGAAGTGGTTTCTGCTATTTCTACTACAGGATTTTCTTTAGATGTATTCAGCAATTGGAATCAATTTGGTATCTTAGCTATGATTTTATTGATGTGGATTGGTGGAGGTACAGGGTCTACGGCAGGTGGTATTAAGTTATATAGAATTTATTTAATGATAAAGTCAGTTTGGTGGGAGTTAAAAGGATATTTCTTGCCTCCAAATTCTGTTGTAGAGAACTATATTTGGAGAGGAGAACAGAAATTATATATTAAAGCAGAATATATTCGTGAGACAGCAAATTATATATATTTATATATGGTTACTTATTTTATTGGAATCCTAGTTTATTTAGCTCATGGATATGGTTTAGCAGAATCTATGTTTGAATTTGCTTCTTCTTTAGGAACTGTTGGTTTATCTATAGGGATTACTAGTCCTGATGCTCCAGTATTAATCTTATGGACGCAGACAATAGGAATGTTCTTAGGAAGGTTAGAATTTTTAGTGATTTTCTTTGCTATAGCTAAGATGCTAAAAGATGCCAGATATATGGTTAATAGTAAAAGAGTGAATTAAATTTTACTGATTAAAGGGTAGATTATAAAATTAATAACGAGTTGGAAGAAAAAATTAAGGTCTTTAACCTTAGAGTATTAGTTCAATAGATAAAAGTTTTAAGTAATAGTTAAATAGATATTAGAGAGGTTATTTCAGGAATGATTGCTTTACAAGAATTTTAAATTGTAGTATAATAAACAACATAATTTAATTATGTAATCGCTTAATCTATAAAGAGCGGAGGAACCATTTTTTTGGGGTGAATTTAATATAAACTAGCATTTATGTTAATAGGGTTAACTTTTTTGATCCGAATCCGACAGCTAACTTCGTCAGCGTTAAAAAGGAGACCAGTCACAGGTATATAGGTATCCTGTGTCTTTTTTATTGGAAAGTGAGGTGCGAAGATGAAAAATAAGTTTAATATTCACAATTTAACTCCAGCACAGATACTATCAATAGGTTATTTAGTTGTGATTTTATTAGGGGCAATTTTATTAACTTTGCCTATAGCCACAACTGATGGTCAAGGGATGAATTTATTAGATGCTATCTTTACATCTACATCTGCTACAGCAGTAACAGGATTAATAGTAGAGAACACTAGTACTTTCTTTACTGTGTTTGGACAAATTGTTATCTTGTGCTTAATTCAAATAGGTGGCTTAGGTATTATGACTATGTCTACCCTATTTGCTTTATTATTAGGAAAGAAGATAACTCTTAGAGAAAGATTAATTATTCAACAAGATTTAGATCAATTTCAATTATCAGGGGTTATTAGAATCGTAAAGTATGTCTTAGGTGTTACTTTTGCTATTGAAGGAACAGGGGCTTTTATTTTATTCTTACGATTTTTAAAAGATATGCCTTTAGGAAAAGCATTATATTTTGGTATTTTTCACTCGGTATCTGCCTTTAATAATGCTGGGTTTGATATTTTTGGTAACAGTTTAGAAAACTTTACTGGTGATATTACAGTTAACTTTGTAATTACAACTCTAATTATTTTGGGTGGTATTGGATTTGCTGTAATTGCTGAAGTTTACTCTAAAAGAAGCTTTAAAAACTTTTCATTGCATACAAAACTTGTGTTAAGTGTAACATTAATTTTAATTATAGTAGGGACAATTGTTTCTTTTGTTTTAGAATATTCTAATCCAGCTACTATAGGTAATTTATCATTAGGAGAGAAGACTATTGCTTCTTATTTCTTAGCTATTACTCCACGTACTGCTGGATTTAATACAGTGCCTACAGGTGCATTAAATAGTTCTACAATATTCTTTACAATTATTCTGATGTTTATTGGTGCTTCACCGGGATCAACAGGTGGTGGGGTTAAAACAACTACTTTTGGTGCTTTGGGTGCTGTTTTATATGCTAGAGCAACAGGGAGAGAAGATATTGAGATTTATAAGAGAAGATTGGGTAAGGATATCATCTATAATGCTCTATCAATAGTTTTGATTGCATTATTATTAGTTGTAACAGTAACTATGGTCTTAACTATAACTGAAGATGCTGAATTTTTAGATTTATTCTTTGAAGCAGTTTCTGCCTTTGGTACAGTAGGTTTATCTACTGGGGTAACAGGTGGTTTATCAGTTGTAGGTAGAATTTTAATTATTCTTACTATGTTTGCTGGTAGGGTAGGACCTCTTACTATTGCTGTGGCTATTGGGGAGCGTAAAAATAAAGCAAATATTAGATATCCAAAAGAGAAGATATTGGTTGGATAGGGAGGAAATATAGAGATGAAACAGTTTATAGTTGTAGGCTTAGGGCGTTTTGGTTCAAGTGTAGCTACTACATTAGCCAGTAAAGGTTATGATGTATTAGCTATTGATTCTGCTGAAGAAAAAGTGCAGGAGATTAGTACTGAAGTTACTCATGCTGTTAAGGCTGATGCAACAGATGAAGATACTATGAAGACTTTAGGAGTAAGTAACTTTGATATAGCTATTGTTAGTATTGGAGAAAATATTCATGCTAATATATTAACTACCTTAATCTTAAAAGAATTAGGAGTTAAGTATGTTGTTGTTAAGGCACAAGATAAATTGCATGGCAAGTTATTAAGTAAAGTTGGAGCTGATAAAGTTGTTTACCCTGAAAGAGATATGGGGGTTAGGGTTGCTAATAACTTAGTCTCTGCTAAAGTTTTAGATTATATTGAATTATCTCCAGGATATAGTATTGCTGAGGTGGCAGCATCTGAAAAATTTGCTGGCAAGACCTTGAATGAATCAAATTTAAGAGGAAAATTTGGAATCAATGTTATAGCAATTAAGAATGAAGAGGAAGTAAACGTATCTCCAGAAGCAACTGATAAGATTAACTCAGGAGATATTTTAGTTGTAATGGGTCATGAAGATGGTTTAAGACGGTTAAAAGAATATTAGAAAAAACTGACCAACATTTGTTGGTCAGTTTTTTCATATTATCAAATAAACAAGGTTATTTTTTTATAAGGTGAAATAGGAGTATTGTAATATGAGTATAATGCGACACTTTTAGGTGCTAGGTCATAGGAGTTAGTAAGATCTTTCTATATCCTATCTCCTAACGCCTAACTCCGAAACTGTCGCAATATTTTTCTATTAGACACTTTTATCTCGAAAATAATTTTATAATAAAGTTATAATGTATTTATATCCGGGTAATATTAAGTTATGTAGGTTTATATATTATCTGGAGGTGAATACTATTCTTTCTAATATAAAATCATTAACTCCAGCACGATTTTTGACTATAGGCTATGTATTAGTTATTAGTGTAGGAACTTTTTTATTAACTTTACCAATTACTACTGTAGATGGTAGAGGATTAAGTGTAGTAGATGCTTTATTTACTGCTACATCAGCAACAGCAGTAACTGGTTTAATTGTAGTTGATACAGCTACTTATTTAACTATTTTTGGTCAAATAGTAGTTTTAGTTTTAATTCAAATTGGTGGGTTTGGATTTATGACTACATCTACTTTATTTGCCTTATTATTAGGAAGAAAAATTAGTTTTAGAGAAAGAATAATTATTAGAGAAGAACTTAATCATTTTACTCTATCTGGTGTTATTAAACTGGCTAGATATGTTATTGCTCTAACTTTGGGAATTGAGTTCACAGGGGCTTTGTTACTTTTTTTAAAATTTAAAAATACATTACCTATTTCTAAAGCAATTTATTTTTCTGTTTTTCATGCTATTTCTGCTTTTTGTAATGCAGGTTTTGCTCTCTTTAGTAATAGCTTAGAGAATTTTGTTGGAAACTATTATGTAAATATAATAATCACCACTTTGTTTATTCTCGGAGGTCTTGGTTTTGCTGTTATAGCTGACCTTTATGAGAAAAGAAGGTTTGTTACTCTATCTTTAAACAGTAAATTGGTTTTGCTAACTACTATAATTTTGATTCTCATTGGAAGCATTGGTATTTTTTTATTAGAATCTCCTAATCAAAATACTTTTGGTCAATTGGCTTTAGAGGATAGATTTATATCTGCTTATTTTCAAGGAGTTACACCAAGAACAGCCGGTTTTAATACAATAGCAATTGGTGACTTAACGCAAGGGAGTTTATTTTTAATTATCATTTTGATGTTTATTGGTGCTTCACCAGGATCTACTGGTGGTGGGCTGAAGACTACTACCATTGGAGTATTAATTGTTGCTACTTATTCTTTAGTGAGAGGAAAAGATGATGCAGAATTATTTAGAAGAAGGCTATCTCAGATTACTGTTTATAAGGCTTTAGCAGTAACGATAGTTTCTTTATTGGTTATTATATTGGCTACATTAATTTTGACAATAACTGAAAATTTTAAATTTATAGAAATATTTTTTGAAACAGTATCAGCCTATGCTACTGTAGGTTTATCCACAGGAATTACTGGAGACTTAAGTACTATAGGTAGAATTTTAATAACAATTATAATGTTTACTGGTCGCGTAGGTCCTTTAACTTTAGCTATGGCTCTTGGAGAAAGAGAACGAAGTAATAAAGTTAGATATCCTGAAGAGAAGATATTGATTGGATAATTGGGAGGGAGTGTTTTGAAACAATTTATAGTAGTAGGTTTGGGGCGTTTTGGTTATAGTTTGGCTAAAACTTTGGCAGACAAACATTATGATGTTTTAGCTATTGATAATGATGAGGAGAAGGTACAAGAAATTAGTAGTATAGTAACTCACGCTGTAGAAGCTGATGCTACTGATGAAGAAGCTCTAAAAACTTTGGGAGTAAGTAACTTTGATGTTGGGATAGTCAGTATTGGTGAGAATATTCATGCTAATATATTAACTACTTTAATGTTAAAAGAATTAGGAGTGAAAACAGTTGTTGTAAAGGCACAAGATAGATTGCATGGTAAGGTATTAAGCAAGGTTGGTGCAGACAGAATTGTATATCCAGAAAGGGATATGGGAATAAGAATTGCTAATAATCTCACTTCATCAAATGTTTTGGAGTATATAGAGCTGGCGCCTAATTATAGTATTGTGGAAATTGCAGCTGATGAAAATATGTATCATAAAACCTTAATCGAGTTAAAGTTAAGAAGTCGTTTTGGTGTTAATGTGATGGCAATAAAAAGCAATGGGGAGATAAATATTTCTCCAGGAGCAGAAGTAAAGATTAATCCTGGTGATACTTTAATTGTAATGGGAGATAATAATAGTCTTGATAAATTGAAAAAAATTTAGTTTGGTAGACTGAAGTTGAAAAAATTTAGATGAAGTGAAGATAAAAAGGTTATCATAAATCGATATTTAATGATATCAAGAGAAAATTATTAGCGATTTGTTAAAAGATTGAGATGTATGATATAATAACTCGTGTTATTAAATTGGGGCATATGATATTAAGAGAGGGGTTATTATATAATGGAGATATCTAGTTTTACAAATGATCGAATTAAATATTTGCGTTCTTTATATCGCAAGAAATATAGAAGGCAAGAAAATAGATTTGTTTTAGAAGGTGTTAGAATTATAGAAGAGGCTATTAAAGAGAAGGCTAATATTCATCAAGTCTTTTATTCAAACTATTTGTTAAGAAATCAGCGAGGAGAAGATTTAGTAAAAGATTTGAAAACTCTTAATATAGAAGTGGTCAAAGTTAGTGATGATATTATACAAAAGGTAGCTGACACTGAATCTCCTCAAGGTATCTTAGCTATAATAGATAAAGTTGAGTACAGTTTATCAGAAATTCTAGATGATGATAATAATCTAATATTAATTGCAGATCAAGTTCAGGATCCAGGTAATTTAGGAACTATTATTAGGACAGCAGATGCAGCTGGTATAGATGGAGTAATTACAACCAAAGGAACAGTGAGTTTATATAATCAAAAAACGATTAGGGCTACTATGGGGTCATTATTTAGAGTTCCAATTTATAGAGAAAATGATCTATTGAAATTAAAGGATAGGCTAATTGCTAAGAATATAAATCTTGTTGTTGGAGATATTAATGCTAATAAGTATCATTTTGAAGTTAATTATTTGGCTTCAACTGCATTTGTTGTAGGAAATGAAGGTAATGGCCCTAGAAAAGAGCTAATTGATTTAGCTGATGAGATGATAAAAATTCCTTTAATTGGTGATGCAGAATCACTTAATGTTGCTATGGCTTCAGGTATAATTATATATGAAGCGGTAAGGCAAAGAATTGATATGGGTTAGTTGTAATTACATAAAAGTTTCTAATTAGTCTTTGCTTCAACCTTGTTATTATTAGATTGCTATGATATAATTTTAAATAAATTGAATTATATAAAAAGTGATGAAAGAGAGAGTAATTTAGAATATCATTTTCTAAGGGAAAGGATATCATAGACTGAAAGTATTCTTAAAATGAATCTAAATGAAGTTCACTCTGGAGCTGCTAGTTGAACTTATAGTAGGCTAAGCCGGTTTTCTGCCGTTATAAGAAGTCAGAGATGATTTATAGGTTAAAGCTATTAATTTAGTAGCTAATGGCTATAAGCCAATAATAACTATAGATTAACTAAGGTGGTAACGCGGAAGTATATTACTCTTTCGTCCTTAATAGGGATGGAAGAGTTTTTTTATGTCAATATAGCTTTGTAAATTTTAAGTTAATATTTTAAAAATATAAGGAGGATTTAAAGATGGAGGAAAAGATTAAAGGGATACAAGCTGAAGCTGTTGACCAAATTGAAAGAGTTGATAATTTGGAACAGTTAGAAAATTTGAGGATTAAGTATTTAGGAAAAAAAGGTGAGTTAACACAGATATTAAGAGGTATGGGAAGTTTATCTCCTGAAGAAAGACCTGTTGTTGGAAAACTAGTTAATCAGGTTAAGTCAAAATTGAATAATTTAATTACTGGTAAAGAGAATAATTTAAAAGAGGCTGCAAAACAAGCTAGGTTAAAAGATGAGAGTATAGATGTTACTTTGCCAGGTGATAGGAATAATTTAGGCAAACAGCACCCATTAACTCTAATTTTTAATGAAATAAAAGATATATTTTTAGGTTTAGGCTTTAAAATTGCTGAAGGTCCGGAAGTTGAAACTGATTATTATAATTTTGAGGCATTAAATTTTCCTGAAAATCATCCAGCTAGGGATATGCAAGATACTTTTTATATTGAAGGTAATACTTTATTAAGAACACATACCTCTTCTGTGCAGGTAAGAACTATGGAGAAAGAAGAAGCTCCAATTAGAGTTATTGCCCCAGGTAGAGTTTATCGATCTGATGAAATTGATGCTACACATACGCCAGTTTTTCATCAGGTAGAAGGATTAATGATAGATAAAGATATATCTTTTGCTAATTTGAAGAGTATCTTAATTAAAGTGGTACATGAGTTATTTGGAGAAGGTAGAAAGGTTAGATTTAGACCAAGTTATTTTCCTTTTACTGAACCAAGCGCAGAAGTAGATGTTTCTTGTGCTAATTGTGAAGGGGAAGGGTGTAATGTATGCTCTGGTACAGGTTGGCTTGAAATATTAGGTTCTGGAATGGTGCACCCCAATGTTCTTAAGATGTCAGGTGTAGATCCAGAGGAATATAGTGGTTTTGCATTTGGTATGGGAGTAGAGCGTATTGCTATGTTGAAATATGGTATTGATGATATTAGATTATTATATGAGAATGATATTAGATTTTTAAAACAATTTTAATTTTGATAGAATTAGTAAATGTTTAAAGGTTTTTAGGTGAGTAATTAGTGTGAATTATTTTAAAAATATCTAAAGACTTTCTATTAATCACTAATTACTAGTAACTAATATAAAGGAGGACAACTATGAAAGTTTCATATAAATGGTTAAAAGAATATATTGATTTTGATTATACACCAGAAGAATTGGCAGAAAAGCTAACTTTAGCTGGTTTGGAGGTAGATGGAGTTGAATATAAAGGTAGAGATATTCAAGATATAGTAATAGGAAAAATTACAGAAAAGAAAGAGCATGAAAATGCTGATAAATTATCTGTTTGTAAAGTAGATGTCGGTAAAAGTGAAGATTTACAGATAGTATGTGGTGCTAAGAATATGTCTGTAGGTGATAAGGTTCCCGTAGCTCTTGTAGGAACAACTATGCCAAATGGTATGGAAATTAAAAAAGCCAAGTTAAGAGGAGTAACTTCTTATGGTATGATGTGTTCTACAAATGAACTAAATCTTCCAGATGATGGAGTAGATGGATTATTTATATTAGAAGGCGATATTAAAGTAGGTAATAAATTAGTTGATGAATTAGAGATAGATGATATTGTTATTGAACTTGATTTAACTCCTAATTTTGCTCATTGTTTAAGTATGATAGGAGTCGCTAGAGAAATATCAGCAATTATAGACAAAGATATAAAATATCCTGAGGTTAAAGTTGAGGAGATAGAAGAGAGTATTGAAGATTGGATTGATGTTAAAGTAGAAGCTCTTGATTTATGTCCTCGATATACTGGGAGAGTGATTACAGGAGTAGAAGTAAGTGATTCCCCATTGTGGTTAAAGAAGAAGCTAGAGGCTGTTGGAATTAGACCTATTAACAATATAGTAGATATAACTAACTTTATATTGATGGAGCTTGGTCAACCGTTACATGCTTTTGATTATGATAAGTTAGCAGATAATAAAGTTATAGTAAGAAGAGCGAAAGCAGATGAAAGAGTAGTAACTTTAGATGAAGAAGAGAGAGATTTAAATGAAGAGATGTTAGTCATTGCAGATGGAGAGAAAGCTATTTGTGTAGCAGGAGTCATGGGAGGAACTAATAGTGAGGTTGATAGTGGAACAAAGAGAATTTTCTTAGAAAGTGCCAACTTTAATCCTGGATCTGTACGAAAGACTTCTCGTAAGTTAAGTATACATAGTGATGCTTCACATCGCTTTGAACGTGGAGTTGATATTAATATAGTAGAGTATGCTTTAGATAGAGCAGCTCAATTAATTGCTGAGTTAAGTGGAGGTAAAATAGTAAAAGGAATTAAAGATATTTATCCCAATAAAGTTGAAGATAAGATAATTGAGCTAAGACCTAAAAGAGTGAGTAATTTATTAGGAGAAGAATTTGCTAAGATAAAGATTAAAAAATTATTGGAGAGATTACACTTTAGCGTTGAAGACAAAGGAGATAAATTGGCAGTTACTATTCCGGCTTACCGAGTAGATGTAGAAGAAGAAATTGATTTAGTAGAAGAAGTAGCTAGATTATATGGTTATGACAAGTTACCTGCTGTTGAGCCTTCTGGAGATATTATTCAAGGTAAGAAAAGCTGGAAGCAGCAAGTAAAAGATCAGACTAGGATTTTATTATCTAAATTAGGTTTATTTGAGGTTCAAAATTATTCTTTTATAAATCCTGATTTTTTTGATAAAATTAATTTGCCAAAAGATAGTTTTATAAGAGATCGAATTGAACTAAGTAATCCTCTTGGGAAAGAATATAGTATCTTAAGAACAACTTTGATACCTGGTTTATTAAATAATGTTCTTCTAAATGATAATAGAAAAATAGAAAACATTGAGCTTTTTGAACTGGGTAAAGTATTTATTCCAAGTGAGGGTAAAGAACTTCCAATAGAAGAGTTAAAATTAGCTGCTGCGATTATGAAAGATGATCTAGAAGATATATGGAATGTAAATGCATCTGGATTTTTCTACTTAAAAGGGATATTAGAAAATTATTTCGATTCTTTAGGAATAAGAGGTGTTGAGTTCGAAATTGGAAAACATCCTACTATGCATCCAGGCAGAACGACTAAAATTAAAGTTAATGGTGATGTATTAGGATATTTAGGAGAAGTGCACCCAGATGTTCAGGAGAATTATAAATTTGAAAATAGAGTTACTATATTTGAACTTGATTTTAATCTAATTGTAGATAATGCAACAGCTCAAAGGAATTATAATCCTTTACCAAAATATCCTGCTTCAACTCGAGATATTGCATTAGTTGTTAGCGAGGATATTAACACTAAACAGATTGAAGATATTATTTTAAGTATAGGTAGTAAAATTTTAGAATCGGTTGAACTTTTTGATTTATATCAAGGTGAACAAGTAGAAGATGGTTATAAAAGCTTAGCTTATTCATTAATTTATAGAGTTTCAGATAGAACTTTGACTGATGATGAGGTTAACAGTGTTCAAGAAAAGATTGAGAAAGAATTGGATAATAAATTAGGTGCTAAAATTAGAGAGTAGCTTTGAATAATAAAAGAGTAGGAATTCCTACTCTTTTATTATTCTTTAAATGTTATATGACTTATTATTAATATTTTTGTTTTTTCTTGACTATACTTTGTTATTTTGCTATACTAATTCTTGTCGCTTGCAAAAAAGCTTTAAATTTACTTTTTAAAGTTTTTATTGACAAGTCTTGATTCAAATGTTAAACTTATTGATGTTGTCGCTAATAAATCTTTTGTTTTTAAAAGTTATTGAAAAATAATTTTAAAAAATTATTGACAACATTGTTTGAAATTGATACAATATTTCTTGTCGCATGACAAAAAGACATTTGGTCTTTGAAAACTAAACAATGTAAGTTTTCAACTAGTCGTAACAAAATGAGCTAATCAAACTTGTAATTAAATGTGTTTTTCACATTTAAATAAATCTTTTATTGGAGAGTTTGATCCTGGCTCAGGACGAACGCTGGCGGCGTGCTTAACACATGCAAGTTGAACGCGAAAGTTACCTTCGGGTAATGAGTAGAGTAGCGGACGGGTGAGTAACGCGTGGGTTATCTACCTTTAAGTTAGGGATAACCTCTCGAAAGAGGGGCTAATACCTGATAATCTCTTACGAGCAAAGATGGCTTCTTCTTAGCTATCGCTTAAAGATGAGCCTGCGTCCCATTAGCTAGTTGGTGAGGTAAGAGCTCACCAAGGCGACAATGGGTAGCCGACCTGAGAGGGTGATCGGCCACACTGGGACTGAGACACGGCCCAGACTCCTACGGGAGGCTGCAGTGGGGAATCTTCCGCAATGGACGAAAGTCTGACGGAGCAACGCCGCGTGAATGATGAAGGCCTTCGGGTCGTAAAATTCTGTCCTTAGGGAAGAATATTTTGGTTGTTAATAACAGCTGAAGTTGACGGTACCTTTGGAGGAAGCCCTGGCTAACTACGTGCCAGCAGCCGCGGTAATACGTAGAGGGCAAGCGTTGTCCGGAATCATTGGGCGTAAAGGGTACGCAGGCGGTCTAGTAAGTCAGAGGTGAAATCCACCGGCTCAACCGGTGAACTGCCTTTGATACTGCTAGACTTGAGGATAAGAGAAGAAAGCGGAATTCCTAGTGTAGTGGTGAAATACGTAGATATTAGGAAGAATACCAATGGCGAAAGCAGCTTTCTAACTTACTCCTGACGCTCAGGTACGAAAGCTAGGGTAGCAAACGGGATTAGATACCCCGGTAGTCCTAGCCGTAAACGATGGATACTAGGTGTTGGAGGTTCGATTCCTTCGGCGCCGCAGTTAACGCATTAAGTATCCCGCCTGGGGATTACGACCGCAAGGTTGAAACTCAAAGGAATTGACGGGGGCCCGCACAAGCGGTGGAGCATGTGGTTTAATTCGATGCAACGCGAAGAACCTTACCAGAACTTGACATCCCTGTGACTATTTCTTAACCGAAAGTCTCCTCTTTGAGGACACAGAAGACAGGTGGTGCATGGCTGTCGTCAGCTCGTGTCGTGAGATGTTGGGTTAAGTCCCGTAACGAGCGCAACCCCTATCCTTAGTTGCCAGCACGTAATGGTGGGGACTCTAAGGAGACTGCCGCGGAAAAACGCGGAGGAAGGTGGGGATGACGTCAAGTCATCATGCCCCTTATGTTCTGGGCTACACACGTGCTACAATGGTCTATACAGAGGGTGGCTACACCGCGAGGTGATGCTAATCTCTAAAGTAGATCTCAGTTCGGATTGCAGGCTGAAACTCGCCTGCATGAAGCTGGAATCGCTAGTAATCGCGGATCAGAATGCCGCGGTGAATACGTTCCCGGGCCTTGTACACACCGCCCGTCACACCACCCGAGTCGGGGGCACCAGAAGTCATCGGCCCAACTTAGTGAGGGAGATGCCGAAGGTGTGCCTGGTAAGGGGGGTGAAGTCGTAACAAGGTAGCCGTACCGGAAGGTGCGGCTGGATCACCTCCTTTCTAAGGAGTTATTTATACTCCAAACGAGTTGAAAACTGCATTGTTTAGTTTTGAGAGACTAAATTCTCTTATAATATAGAATGGGTCTATAGCTCAGTTGGTCAGAGCGCACGCCTGATAAGCGTGAGGTCAGTGGTTCAAATCCACTTAGACCCACCATGGGGACATAGCTCAGTTGGGAGAGCGCCGCCCTTGCAAGGCGGAGGTCGCCGGTTCGAACCCGGCTGTCTCCACCATTTTTTATTGTACTTTGAAAATTGCACAATAAATAATTTTACAAGCGTCTAGATTAAGTTAATAAGGGCGCATGGTGGATGCCTTGGTGTTAGAAGCCGATGAAGGACGTGGTAAGCTGCGATAAGCCTTGATGAGTTGCACGCAAACTTTGATTCAAGGATTTCCGAATGGATAATCTGGTAGGTTAATAACCTATCATCTTAGAGTTAATTCATAGCTCTAAGAAGGGAACTGGGTGAACTGAAACATCTTAGTAACCCAAGGAAAGGAAAGCAAAAGCGATTCTCTAAGTAGCGGCGAGCGAACAGGGAACAGCCCAAACTGTAATAGTGTCAAATTTATGGATCTTGCTATTACAGGGTTGTAGGACTATTAGATGTCGCCATAACGACATCATAGTATTGCTTTTATTTAATTGAAGTAGCTGGAAAGCTACACCACAGAAGGTAATAGTCCTGTAAATGAAAAATAAAAGTAGACTAGATAGTATCCTGAGTACCATGAGTCACGAGAAACCTCGTGGGAAGCAAGGAGGACCATCTCCTAAGGCTAAATACTTTCTAACGACCGATAGTGAACTAGTACCGTGAGGGAAAGGTGAAAAGAACCCCGGAAGGGGAGTGAAATAGAATCTGAAACCATGTGCCTACAAGCAGTCAGAGGACGTATATTATCAGTCTGATGGCGTGCTTTTTGCATAACGAACCGGCGAGTTATGATATGTAGCGTTTAGGTTAAGCTTTGAATGTGAAGCCGTAGCGAAAGCGAGTCTTAAAAGGCGTTAGTTATATGTCATAGACCCGAAACCGAGTGATCTATCCATGGTCAGGGTGAAGCACGTGTAAGAACGTGTGGAGGCCCGAACTACATTGACGTTGAAAAGTCATGGGATGAACTGTGGATAGGGGTGAAAGGCCAATCGAACTCGGAGATAGCTGGTTCTCCCCGAAATAGCTTTAGGGCTAGCCTTAAGTGAATGCCCTTTGGCGGTAGAGCACTGATTGGACTAGGGGCTTTATTAAGTTACCGAATCCAGTCAAACTCCGAACGCTGAAGTGGTTTATCTTAGGAGTCAGACTATGTGGGATAAGCTTCATAGTCGAGAGGGAAACAACCCAGATCGTCAGTTAAGGTCCCAAAGTATGGACTAAGTGGCAAAGGATGTGAGATTGCATAGACAACCAGGATGTTGGCTTAGAAGCAGCCATTCATTTAAAGAGTGCGTAATAGCTCACTGGTCGAGTGGTCTTGCGCCGAAAATGTCCGGGGCTTAAGTCCATCACCGAAACTACGGATTGTTTTTACAGTGGTAGGGGAGCTTTCTATTTGGATTGAAGCAGTACCGTAAGGAGCTGTGGACTGTATAGAAGTGATAATGCCGGTATGAGTAACGATAAGATAGGTGAGAATCCTATCCGCCGAAAGTCTAAGGTTTCCTGAGGAAGGCTCGTCCGCTCAGGGTAAGCCGGGACCTAAGCCGAGGCCGAAAGGCGTAGGCGATGGATAATTGGTTAAAATTCCAATGCCACCTCCTTACCATTATGAGTGATGGGGGGACGCAGGAGGATATGTTAGCCTGACAACGGTTTGTCAGGTCGAAGCACCTAGGAGGATAGTTTAGGTAAATCCGAACTATCTTAACTCTAAAGTGTGATCGGGAGCTTCTAAGGAAGCGAAGTAATTGATTCCACACTGCCAAGAAAATCCTCTAGCCAGGTAAGTGGTGCCCGTACCGTAAACTGACACAAGTAGACGAGATGAGAATTCTAAGGCGCGCGAGAGAACCTTCGTTAAGGAACTCGGCAAAATTGCCCCGTAACTTCGGGAGAAGGGGTGCCTCATTAGGGTGTATGCCCAAAGAGGTTGCAGTGAATAGGCCCAAGCGACTGTTTACCAAAAACACAGGTCTCTGCTAAGACGTAAGTCGATGTATAGGGGCTGACGCCTGCCCGGTGCTGGAAGGTCAAGGGGAAATGTTAGGATTATTCCAAAGCATTGAACTTAAGCCCCAGTAAACGGCGGCCGTAACTATAACGGTCCTAAGGTAGCGAAATTCCTTGTCGGGTAAGTTCCGACCTGCACGAATGGCGCAACGACTTGGGCACTGTCTCAACGAAGGACTCGGTGAAATTGTAGTACCTGTGAAGATGCAGGTTACCCGCGACAGGACGGAAAGACCCCGTGGAGCTTTACTGTAGTCTGATATTGAATTTTGGTCCAATATGTACAGCATAAGTGGGAGGCTTTGAAGTCGGTACGCTAGTATCGGTGGAGCCAAAGGTGGGATACCACTCTTATTGTGCTGGAATTCTAACCATGTGCTGTTATCCAGTGCTGGGACAGTTTCAGATGGGCAGTTTGACTGGGGCGGTCGACTCCTAAAGAGTAACGGAGTCGCCCAAAGGTTCCCTCAGTGCGGTCGGAAATCGCACGAAGAGTGTAAAGGCAGAAGGGAGCTTGACTGCGAGACATACAGGTCGAGCAGGGACGAAAGTCGGGCTTAGTGATCCGACGGTAGAGAATGGAATTGCCGTCGCTCAACGGATAAAAGTTACCCCGGGGATAACAGGCTTATCTCCCCCAAGAGTTCACATCGACGGGGAGGTTTGGCACCTCGATGTCGGCTCGTCGCATCCTGGAGCTGAAGCAGGTTCCAAGGGTTGGGCTGTTCGCCCATTAAAGCGGTACGCGAGCTGGGTTCAGAACGTCGTGAGACAGTTCGGTCCCTATCCGTCGTGGGCGTAGGATATTTGAAGGGATCTATCCCTAGTACGAGAGGACCGGGATGGACGTACCTCTGGTGTACCAGTTGTCTTCCAAAGGCATTGCTGGGTAGCTACGTACGGATCAGATAAACGCTGAAAGCATCTAAGCGTGAAACTGACCTTAAGATGAGATATCCCATAGAGTCAATCTAGTAAGATCCCTGATAGACTATCAGGTTGATAGGTCGGAGGTGTAAGGATAGTAATATCTTTAGCTGACCGATACTAATAGATCGAGGACTTAATCTAGATCTGAAATTATTATTGTGCAATTTTGAAAGTATATATTAGTTACTAGCAACTAGCCTCTAGCTACTGGCAAAATCTTTTAAAGATCTAGCCGGCGGCCAGAAGCCAACAGCTAAAAACTAAATAAATTTCTGGTGGTAATTGCGGAGGGGTCACACCTGTTCCCATTTCGAACACAGCAGTTAAGTCCTCCAGCGCCGATGGTACTGCAGGGGCAGCCCTGTGGGAGCGTAGGTCACTGCCAGAAACTTAAATAAAGGAAGATCTTATTTAAATAAGATCTTCCTTTATTTTTTATTATTTAATAAATAAAAAGGTATTTTTATATTAAATATCTAACTTTAATAAATAAAAGATAATTTGGTTAGTTTAATAGTTAAATAATATGTATAAAAAGGGGGAGAATATGAATATAAGTGTAAAAAAAATTATATTATTTTTTTTAATAGCTAGTATAGTTTTTTTAATGATTGTAGTTGGTGCTATTTATCTATTTGTTTCTAATATTATTAATCCAGATACTAAAGGTGTAGATAATATAGCTGTTATAAATATTTCAGGTCCTATAGTTGGGGGAGATAATGGTGGAATGTTTTCTAGCCCTGTTTCTAGTTCTGGACGTATTATGGCTCAAATAAATAAAGCTAAAAAAGATGATACAATTAAAGGCTTATTGTTAAGAGTTAATAGTCCTGGAGGCAGTTCTGCTGCTTCAGATGCAATTTATCGTGAATTGAAAAAGTTTAAGGCAACTGGAAAAGCTGTTGTAGTATCAATGGGGGATATGGCTGCTTCTGGTGGTTATTATGTTTCTATGGCTTCTGATAAAATCTATGCCAATCCTGCTACCATGACAGGTAGTATTGGTGTAATAATGCAATTTACTAATCTAGAGGAGCTATATAATAAGGTTGGAATTGATTATATAACTATAAAGAGTAGAAAATATAAAGATTTAGGCAATCCAGATAGGGAGATGAATGAAGAAGAGAGGGAAATTTTGCAGACCATGGTAGAAGGTGTATATCAACAATTTGTCAATGTAGTTATCGAAGGTAGAGATATGGAGGAAAAAATAGTTAAAAAATTGGCTGATGGCAGGGTCTATAGTGGTGAACAAGCTAAAAGTTTGGGCTTAGTAGATGAATTAGGAAACTTTTATGATGCAGTAGATTATTTAGCTGAATTAGTTGGAATAGAAGGAGAGCCTAATTTAGTTTATTATAATCAATTATCTCCAATAGAGCGTTTATTAAGTTCTTTCAATGAGGGCTTAAGCAATAAATTATTAAATACATTTTTGGGAATGGAAAATAACTTTAAAAATAATAAATTAGGTTTCTATTATAGATAATTTTATATTTAATTTAATACCAAAAGACTTGCATTTTAATTTATCATATTGTATAATATTTCATAAACAAAGAACAAAATAAATTGCATATATATTAAAAACGATGAATAGGAATAGTAAATCATTTCTTTATTTTTTAGAGAGTCAACGGTTGCTGTAAGTTGATATAAAGAAAGATTGAATCCACCTAGGAGTGATTAGTGAATATAAGCTAATCCGGTTGGCATACCGTTATCAGACTATAGAGTGGGTTGCTTTTATGACCAAATAGGGTGGCAACGCGAGAAATTATTAGTCTCTCGTCCCTAACAAGTCCAATTATTGGGCCTGTTTGGGATGAGAGGCTTTTTGTTTTATAATCTTTTTAGAAGTTTAATATTTTGTATTAATGTATAATATTCTTTAAAGAAAGTATGAGTATTGAGAAGGGAGATGATAAGTATGAAGGAGAAAAGAACATTAATGTTACCTGGTCCTACACCTATTCCTAATAAGGCTAGGTTGGCTAGTGCAGAAGAAATTATTGGTCATCGTGAATTGGAATGTGAAGAATTATTAGAAGAAGTGGTGGAGGGTTTAAAGTATGTTTTTCAAACTAAGAATGATGTATTGGTATTAACTTGCTCAGGTACAGGAGGGTTAGAGGCTTCTATTGCTAATACCCTTTCTAAAGGAGATAAAGTATTATCTTTATGTACAGGTGCTTTTGGTGAAAGATATGCAGCTATTGCAGACAATTATGGGGTTAATGTAGAGAGATTGGATTTTAATTGGGGAGAAAGTATAGATATAGAGCTAGTAGAAGAAAGGTTAAAAGAAGATAATAATATTAAAGCAATTTTAATGACTCATAACGAGACTTCAACAGGTGTAATTAATCATCCAAAGCCTATTGGGAAATTAGCACAAAAATATGACTGTCTTTTATTAATTGATGCAGTTAGTTCTTTAGCAGGTATTGAGCTAAAGACTGACGAATGGGGAGCAGATGTTGTAGTTACTTCTTCCCAAAAAGCCTTAATGACATCTCCAGGATTATGTTTGGTCAGTGTTAGTCCTAAAGCAATAAAGGCTGGAGAAAGTACAGATTTGCCTAAGTTTTATTGGAGTTTTAAGAGGGCAAAAGATCGTTATGACTCTAAAAGACAAACTCCATCAACACCAGCTATATCTACACTTTATATGTTAAGAGAAGTTTTAAGAGAGATTAAAGAAGAAGGTTTAGAAAATGTATTTAGACGCCATAAGATAGTTACTAAAGCTATTAGAGAATCTATGAAAGCTATAGGATTAGAATTATTAGTTTCAGATAAAATTGCTTCTAAGACAGTAACAGCTGTTAAACTGCCAAAAGGTATAGAATATGATATTTTACGCCAAAAGTTAATTGATGATTATAATGTTTATATTACTGGTAGTAAAGGTCAATTAAAAGGAAAGGTCTTTAGAATTGGTCATTTAGGTAATGTGAGTAGAATAGATATATTATCGACTATATCTGCATTAGAATTAGCTTTATTAAAATTAGGTTTTGAAGTAGAATTAGGTATAGGTTTACAGGCTGCACAAAAAGTATTTTATGAGGAGGAGAGAAGATAATGAAAGTTTTAGTTAGTGATGCAGTTTCACAAGCAGGTATTGATATTTTAGAGGAAAATGGTATAGAGGTTACATATAATACTAATTTATCTTATGAAGAGCTATTAGAAGAGATAGGTAAATATGATGGAATTATTTTAAGAAGTATGACTCCATTAAATGAAGAAGTTTTAAGTCATGCTAAAAACCTTAAGGTAATTGCTAGAGCTGGATCTGGTTATGATAATATTGATGTGGAAGCAGCATCTAAGATGGGAATTATAGTTTTAAATACTCCAGGTCAGAATAGTGTTTCTGCTGCTGAACAGACAATGGCATTAATGTTAGGTGTATCTAGAAATGTAGCTCAAGCTAACCAAGCTTTACATGAAGGTGTTTGGGATAGAAAAAAATATATGGGTGTTGAACTTAATGGCAAAACTTTAGGAGTAATAGGATTAGGTAGGATTGGTGGGTTAGTAACAAAAAGAGCACAAGCTTTTAATATGGATGTTATTGCAAGTGACCCATATATTCCAAATAGTAGAGGTGAGGAATTTGGTGTAGACTTAGTTGATTTAGATGAACTTTTAGAAAGATCAGATTATATTACTTTGCATACTCCATTAACAGATGAGACACATCACATTTTAAGTACAGAAGAATTTACTAAAATGAAAGAAGGAGTTATAGTAATAAATGTTGCACGTGGAAAAAATGTTGACCACAAGGCTTTATATCAAGCTATCAAAGATGGTAAGGTAGCAGGAGCTGGAATAGATGTTCATGAAGAGGAACCTCTTAGTAAAGAATATCCTTTATTAAAATTAGATGAGAAAGTAATAGTTGCCCCGCATTTAGGAGGAACTACAGTAGAGGCAATGGATAATGTATCTATTGATGCAGCTCGCCAGATGTTAATGGTATTTGAAAGAGGATTTCCTAAAACACCTCTAAATATTCCTACTTTAGAACCAGAAGATATGGAACATATTAGGCCATATTTCACTTTAGCAGAGAAGTTAGGAACTTTTTATGCTGGTTTAGCTGATAATAGATTAGAAGAGATTGAAGTTATATATAAAGGTGAGATAACAGATTACGATTTAAAACCAGTAACTACCTCTTTATTAAAAGGGCTATTAAATCCTATTCTTGATGATAATGTTAATTTAGTAAATGCTAGGTTAATTGCTGATGAAAGAGGAATTAATATTGTTGAAAGCAAAGGAGATAATAGTGAAACATACTCTAGTCTGATTACATTAAAAGTTAAAAGTAAAGCTAATGTTAATCAGTTATCAGGAACAGTATTCCATGATAATAAGATGAGGATTGTAGAGATAGGTGATTACGAAATTGACATTAAACCAGAAGGTATCTTATTAGTGACAAATCATACAGATCAACCAGGTGTAGTTGGTAAAGTAGGATCTTTACTAGGTGATAATGGAATTAACATAGCAAGTATGCAGCTAGGTAGAGATAAATTTGGTGGAGAAGCAATAATGGTACTGACTATTGATCAAGAGCTGAATAAGCAAGTAAAAGAAGAATTATTGGAGATTGATGGAATGGTAGATATAAATTTAGTAAAGCTATAGTAATATAGTTAACTTTAAAAGGAGGATAAGAATGTTAGACTTAGGATTTGTAAGAGAAAATATTGATTTAGTCAAAGAATCTTTGAATAATCGAGGAACTGAAGCACCGATTGATGAATTTGCTGAAATTGATAAAAAAAGGCGGGAATATATTCAAGAGGTAGAAAAGTTAAAACAACTTCGTAATGAAGAATCTTCCAAAATCGGTCTATTAAAGCGAGAAGGTAAAGATGAAGAGGCTCAAGAAATTATTGATAGAATGGGAGAAGTAGCAGATCAAATTAAAGAGTTGGATGAACAGGTTAAAGATTATAATCAAAGTTTAGAAAGTATAATGTTGCAGATTCCTAACATCCCTAATAAAGATATTCCATTAGGGAAAGATGAAGATGATAATGTTTGTGTTAAAAAATGGGGTGAACCAAGAAACTTTGATTTTGAAGCTAAAGCTCATTGGGACTTAGGAAGAGAATTAGATATCTTAGACTTTGAAAGAGGAGCAAAAGTAACTGGTTCTAGATTTACTTTCTTAAAAGGTCTTGGTGCAAGGCTAGAACGAGCTTTAATTAATTTCATGTTAGATATTCATACTCAAGAACATGGTTATGAAGAAGTATTTCCTCCTTTTATTGTTAATAGTCAAAGTATGACAGGAACAGGCCAACTTCCTAAATTTGAAGAAGATGCTTTCAAATTAGAAGGAACGGATTATTATTTAATACCAACTGCTGAAGTACCAGTGACAAACATGTATAGTGGGGAGATATTATCTGTTGATGATTTACCAAAGTATCATGTAGCTTATAGTGCGTGTTTTAGGTCTGAAGCTGGTTCTCATGGTCGTGATACTAGAGGGATTATTAGACAGCATCAATTTAATAAAGTAGAAATGGTTAAGTTTGTTAAGCCTGATGAATCTTATAATGAATTAGAGAAGTTATTATCAAATGCAGAGACTATTTTACAAAAGTTAGAATTACCTTACCGGATAGTGACATTATGTACAGGAGATTTGACCTTTTCTTCAGCCAAAACCTATGATATAGAAGTATGGCTACCAAGTTATGATACTTATCGTGAAATATCTTCTTGTAGTAATTTTGAAGATTATCAAGCACGAAGAGCTGGGATTAGATATCGTCCAGAAACAGATTCTAGCCTTGAATATATTCATACACTAAATGGTTCTGGATTAGCAATTGGGAGAACTGTAGCTGCTATTTTAGAAAATTATCAAAATGAAGATGGAAATATAGTTATACCTGAAGCTTTAAGACCATATATGGGTGGGATGGAGCTTATTGAAGTTAAATAAAAATATAAAGAAAGGGGGCTAGCCCCCTTTCTTTATATTTTAAGAATAAAAAGCAAATATATTTTATTAATTTTTCTTAAATTGCAATAATAAATTGAACATTTTCAAACTGTAATAATTTGGTTATTTAGTCATAAAGAATTTGTTTTAATTTATCTTCAAATATTTCATCAGGGGTTAGGTAATCTAAGATTTTTCTTGGTAAAGTATTGCACCAGTTTTGGACTCTAGCAATAGATTCAATAGAGAATTGGTTTAGACTATTACCTTTAGGGATAAAGCGTCTTATAAGACCATTATGACGCTCATTAGTTCCTCTTTCCCATGATGAATATGGATGTGCAAAGTATACTTTAGTATCACTAATTTGCTCTAAAAATGACATTTGAGCAAACTCAGAGCCATTATCACAAGTGAAGCTTTTAAATACTTTTGGAAAACAATCTCCTGCTTCATTAACGAGCTTTAAAATAGCATCTTGAACTGCTTGAGCAGTCTTGGCAGGTATTTTACGAATAATTTCTTTACGAGTCATACGTTCTGTCATAGTAAGTAAAACTGATTCATTTTTAGTCTTTTTGCCTATCATAGTGTCAATTTCCCAGTGACCAAACTCACTACGATTATTAATACTTTCAGGGCGTTGATCTATACTTATACCAAGCTTCTTTTTATTATTTTTAGTACGATTTGTTTTTGAAGAGCGTTTAAGCTTTAAGGGTAAATCAATGTTTTTGATTGTCAATAATCCAGCGTTAACATAGTTATACAGCGTCTTAGTAGACACCATTTCTGACTTTGAAAATTTATTATGAAGTTTTGCTGCACCACATATAGCATCAAGAGAATGTCCTTTTTGGTAGAATTGTTCCACAACATAGTCAATAAAGTATTCACATTGTAAAAGCTTAAACTTAGGACCACAATTTTTGCGATTAGATTCATAAACTCTTTGACCAGTGTCAGGATAATAAGCCATAACCTTTTTATTAGCTTTAATTTGAGAAACTGTACCACGTTTTAGCTCGTTTCTAATCGTATTAGAAGCTCTACCTAAACGTTTTGCAATAGCATTTGGATTCATTCCTTCGGAATGTAATAATGCAATTTGACCACGTTCATAAGCATTTAAGTGTTTATTTTTTCGGGATTTTGGTGTATCATTTAAGTAAGTCATAGTGTGCACCCTCCTGTAATTGGTTACTTTGTGGTGATTTAATTATATTACAGTTTGGTGCCCTATGGCTATTTTTATTTTGTTCAATTTGATTTTACAATGAAGCTTTATTAATTTTTGCTTTTTTAGGAGCATTGTATAATTAAATGCACAAGTAGATCAAAAAATAAAAAGTGACACATAGAAATACCTCATATATAATGTTAAATAACCACAAATAACATAAAGTGAGGTATTAAAATATGTGTCAAAATAATTATAACAGAAAAAGTAAAAAAGGAAAACACCTAACTTTGGAAGATAGGAAAATAATAGAGCATTTATATAATATTCAAGGTAAGAAAGATAAGGAGATAGCAAAAGAGTTAGGAAAACATAGAACAACAATAAGTAGAGAGCTTAAGAAAGGTGAATTAAAATTATTAAATTCTGATTATACGACAAGAATAGAATATGATGCTGAAATAGCGCAAAAAGTCTATGATAAAAATGCTACAGCTAAAGGAACTAAGATAAAAATAGCTAAGGAACATGAGTTAGCAAGATTTATAGAAAGAAAAATAAAACAAGATAAATGGTCTCCAGAAGTAATTGCTAATCAAATACAGGAAGATGAAAAATTTGAAATTAAGCTACATTGGAAAACAATATACAATTATATAGACAAAGGTATCTTGATGGTAAATAGAGATGAGTTAGTCTATGGTAATTATAAAAAGTCTAAAGGTACTAAAAGACAAGAAAAGGAATCAACTAAGAGGAGAAAAGATGGCAGAAGGATATCAGATAGATCTGAGGAAGCTAATAAAAGAACAGAGTTAGGTCATTGGGAAATGGACTTAGTAGAAGGTAAAAAAGGAAAAGGAGAGCCATTCTTACTAGTTTTAACAGAAAGATATAGTCGAAAAGAGATAATAGAAAAAATATCTAATAAGACTCAAGAAGCAGTTATAAATGGATTAGATCGAATTGAAAGAAGAATAGGTGTAAGAAGGTTTAGAGAGTTATTTAAGACGATAACAACAGACAACGGGCGGGAATTTTATGATTATGAAGGAATAGAGACTTCATTTACAGGAAGTAATATACCAAGAACTAATCATTACTATGCTGATGCCTATTGTTCTTGGCAAAGAGGTAGTAATGAAAATTTAAATAAGATGATTAGAAGGTTTTTGCCAAAAGGAAGCAGTTTTAAAGATATTAGTACGAGTGAGATTAAAAATATTCAACAATGGATGAATAACTACCCAAGAAAGATGTTTGATTTTAAAACTTCGAATGAAGTTTTTGAAAATAAATTAAAAGTAGCTTAAAAGTTTATATTATATGGGGTATAAGTGTTTTAGAAAAAAACGTGCATTTTATATTGCAATTCTCATTTTGCTTTTTTAATAATTCTTTCTTGACAAAGGATGAAAAATATTTTATAATTAATTTTGTGTTGAGAAAAGAATCATAAAATTTTGGAGGGGTGTCCGAGTCCGGTTTATGGTGACGGTCTTGAAAACCGTTGTGCGTTTGCGCGCACCGTGGGTTCGAATCCCACCCCCTCCGCCATATTTTTTAGCTACTGGCTATTGGCTTTTAGTTATTAGCAAGAGCTAAAAAATTAAAACTAAGATAATTAAATTAAGTTATTAGCTAGTGACAAGGAGCCAGAAGCTAGTAGCCAAACATGGAGAGATACCCAAGTGGCTGAAGGGGCGGGTTTGCTAAACCTGTAGTAGGGAATATTTCTCTAGCGAGGGTTCGAATCCCTCTCTCTCCGCCATTATAACTAAATACATTGATAATAATCATCCTATAGTAGGATGTTTTTTTATTTTAGAATAAATTTATCAACTGCTTGTAGAAAATTATTTAATATGTTAATATTAAAATATAAAGTAAATTTTTTTAAATAGAATTGTTAAAAAAATAACAAAAAGGAGGTTTAGATGGAAGAGATCACAATTTGTGTTGGGAGTAGTTGTCATATCAAAGGAGCTTATCAAATTGTACAAACATTGAAAAGAATAATAAAAGAAGAAGAATTAGAAACTGAAGTTAAATTAGGAGCTTCTTTCTGTCAAGGAAGATGTACAGAAGGTGTTATTGTTAAATTTGATCAAGAAATTGTTACTAATATATCTCCAGAGAATATAGAAAGTATATTTAAAGATAAACTAAAAAAAGGAGGAATTAGGTGAGTATTATTACTTTAAGTCAATCTGAATGTAAGGACTGCTATCGTTGTGTTCGCGATTGCTCTGTTAAAGCAATTAAAATTAATAATGGGCAAGCAGAAGTTGTTAAAGAAAAGTGTATTAATTGTGGACATTGTATAAAGATATGCCCACAAAATGCTAAAGGAATTAATAACCATTTAGAAAAATTAAAAAACTTATTAAAAAAAGAAAAAATAGTTGCAAGTATAGCTCCTTCATTTCCAGCAGCCTTTGATTTTGCAGCAGGAAAATTGATAAAAGGCTTGAAAGAATTAGGTTTTGTGGCTGTTGAAGAGACGAGTGTAGGAGCAGAGATTATAGCCAGAAAATATAACCAGCTCTTAGAAGAAAGAAATGAAACACTTATATCAGCCTGTTGTCCATCTGTAGTTAGCTTGATAGAAAAGCATTATCCTGATCTAATTCCTTATTTGTCACCAACAATATCGCCAATGATAGCTCATGCTAAGATGCTAAAAGATAAATATAAAGACTCAAAGGTAGTATTTATAGGACCTTGTATAGCTAAAATTAGTGAAATAGATTGGGAAAGTTCTTTGGGAAGTGTTGACTTAGCTATTACCTTTGATGAGTTAGATGCTTTGTTTAAAATTGAGGATATAGATTGTAAAAGTTTAGCGGAAGAAGATTTTGATAATGGCCATATTGAATGGTCTAGAGCTTTTCCTGTTCAAAATGGAATTTTAAAAGCAGCAGATATTAAGATGGGATTAAATACAGAAGCTTTATCAATATCTGGATTAGATGAATGTATTACAGCTTTTGAAAGTTTATTAAAGGGTGAAATTACTCCTAAATTTATTGAGGCTATGGTCTGTTCTGGCGGTTGTATAAATGGCCCAGGTATTACTTCAGATCAAGGGATAAATTCTCGTAAAGAAAGTGTAATAAGGTACACTCAAAAAGGTATTAAAAACGAAGGATTAATAGATATAGATCAAATCAATATAGATACGGACCGTCATTATACTAATCGTAAAGTGAAGGAGGTTCCTCCAACAGAAAGCCAAATAAAATTAATTCTATCACAAATAGGAAAGTTTAGTAAAGATGATGAGCTTGATTGTGGTGGTTGTGGCTATGATACTTGTCGACAAAAAGCAATTGCTGTTTATCATGGTTTAGCAGAATTAAAGATGTGTATTCCTTATATGAAAGGAAAAATGGAGTCTTTGGCAGATATAGTTGTAGAGTCTTCTCCTAATGCGATAATAGTTGTAGATAAAGATATGAAGATTCAAAAGTTTAATCCAAAGGCGGATGAATTATTTAATAGAAATAATGAGATTACAATTGGTCATAAACTGTATCGTTATATTGACCCTAAAGATTTTTTAGATGCATGGATTAATAAAAAGGCTATTTCAAAAAAGAGGGTAGAATATCAGCAATATAGTTTGATATGTGAACAATCCATATTTCCTTTGGTAGATTACGAACTGGTAATTGGAATAATAGCAGATGTTACAGAACAAGAAAATCATAAAGAAAAGATAGCTAAAATGAAAGAAACTACTTTAGATAAGGCTAGTCAAGTTATTAATAAACAGATGAAAGTAGCCCAGGAAATTGCAGGATTATTAGGTGAATCTACTGCGGAGACTAAATCTATTTTGTATGAAGTTAGACAATTGATGCAAGAGGAGGAAAGGTAGCATGTTTGTAGAAACTAGTGTTGCTAATCTTTCTAAATATAATGAAGAGTTATGTGGTGATAATGTAGAGATTGTAGAAGGGCAAGATTCTAAAATTATAGTATTATCTGATGGTCTTGGAAGTGGAGTTAAGGCCAATATTCTATCTACATTAACAACAAAGATTGCTAGTAGGTTATTAGAGAAAGGAATTCCTATAGAAGAAGTAGTAGAAACCATTACTCAAACTTTACCAGTATGTAAAGAAAGGCAGTTAGCCTATTCAACATTGACAGTTTTACAAATCTTCAATGATGGAAAGACTTATTTAGCAGAAATAGATAATCCCTCTTCTTTCTTTATTGATAATAAAGGAAAGATATCCCAAATTAAAATGAATAAAAGAAAGATTGGAGATAAAGAGATAAAAGAGGCTAATTTCCAATTAAACAATAATGAAATGATAATGTTGATAAGTGATGGAGTAACTCATGCTGGAATTGGGGGGTTGCTTAATTTTGGTTTAGGTTGGGATGGAATTGCTAAATATCTTAAAGATATTATTAAAGAATATGAGAGCAGTAATAAGATTACTGAACGAGTTATTAATTTATGTAGTGCCTATTATTGTATGAAACCTGGTGATGATACTACTGCAGTTATTGCTAAGTTTAGAGAAGAACGTAGTTTAGTATTATTTACTGGTCCTCCTCAAGATAATAATAAAGACAAAGAGGTTGTAGATAAATTGGTATCCCATTCAGGTACCAAAGTTGTTGCTGGAGGTACTACAGCTCAAATAGTAGCTAGAGAGTTAGAGAAAGGTTTAAGTGTTGATCTTAAATATTATGATCCAACTGTTCCACCTATTTCAAGATTAGAAGGCATAGATTTAGTTACTGAAGGATTATTAACATTAAACAAGACAGTTTCAAGGATTAATAGTGTAAATTGTAAAGAAGATTTACCAGTTAAAAAAGATGGAGCTACTATGTTAGCGAAATTACTACTAGAAAATGACAATATTAATATATTAGTGGGTAAAAAGATTAATTCTGCCCATCAAAGCTTGAAATTACCTGAGGATATGGCGATTAGGAAACAAATTATAAAGCGATTAATTAAATCTTTAGAAGAAAAAGGTAAAAAAATAATAGTAGAATGGTTTTGATATTATTAAGGAGGGCTAAAGATGAACATAAAAGTTAAGGTTTGTATTGGTACTCCATGTCATTTGATGGGGGCACAAAATTTAATAGATGCAGTAAATAAATTTAATAAGAAATCAAATGCTGATATAGAAATTGAAGCTGTTAGTTGTCTAGATGAATGTAAAGGGGCTCCAGCAGTGCAAGTTGATGGTGAGATATATGCTCCAACAACTCCAAAAGAATTGATAGATTTAATTAAAATAAAATTATAGTTTGCAAATTAAGGAGGTAGACTATGAGTAAGAATGTTTCAGAAGTTACTAAACTTAGACGTAGAGTATTTAGTAGTATATCTAAATTAGCTTTTGAAGATGATTTAGAAGAAAAGATTGACCAACTTCCAGAAAAATTGATTCCAGATCAAGGCTTAGGGTATAGATGTTGTGCACATAAAGAGAGAGCCATTGTTAATCAAAGAATTAAATCTGCTTTAGGCTTGTCAGCAAAAGGGAATTCCAAGGACTTAAAAAGTTTGGCGACTGAAGCTTTAAATTTAGAGACAGTAGAGGGGCATACTATTGGTGTTTTAGATATTGCTTGTGATCGCTGTCCTTTAGATAAATATAGAGTAAGTGATGCTTGTCGAAACTGTGTAGATCATAGTTGTATTAATGCTTGTCCTAAAGATGCAATTGTAATAGTACAGAACAGAGCATATATTGATCAAAATAAATGTATAGAATGTGGTCTATGCCAAAAAGCATGCTCTTATAATGCTATTTTAAAAATGAGTCGACCTTGTGAAACAGCTTGTGGTATAGATGCTATAAAGGCTGATAGTAATAGACAAGCTAAAATTGATTATAATAAATGTGTTTCTTGCGGTTCATGTATCCAAGCTTGTCCTTTTGGAGCTATTACATATAAGTCGGAGATTTTACAGACTATTAATTTACTTAAAACAGAAGAAGTCATTGCTATTTTAGCTCCAGCTTTTGTAGGCCAGTTTGGTCCTAAGATTAAAACTACTCAGATTAAAAAAGGATTGAAAAAGCTTGGGTTTAAAGAAGTAAAAGAGGTTGCATTAGGTGCAGATATAGTAGCTATTGAGGAGAGTAAAGAGTTTTTAAATAAGGTGCCTGATAAGCAAGATTACTTAACTACTTCTTGTTGCCCATCATTTTTAACTTTAATTAAGCAGGAGTTTCCTAAGTTATTAGAGAATAGTTCTAGTACTGTGTCACCTATGGTTGCTTTAGCTAGAGTATTACATCAGGAAGATCCAGAAGCCAAAGTAGTATTTATTGGTCCTTGTATTGCCAAAAAAGATGAAGCTTTAAATGAAACTTCTATAGATACGGTGTTAACTTTTGAAGAATTAGGATCTATGTTTGTTGGTGCAGGAATTAACTTAGCTAATATAGAAGAAGATAATGAAATGGAAGGTGTTAGTGATGCAGGAAGAACTTTTGCTAGAAGTGGTGGTTTAATTAAAGCGGTAGAAGGTTCAGTAGCTAAAATAGATGAGACTAGAGAATTTAATACTGTTGAGGCTCAAGGGCTTGAAGAATGTATGAAAGTATTAAGACTAAGTCAAGCTAAACAATATCAGAATTCCTTTATAGAAGGAATGGGATGTAAAGGTGGTTGTGTTGGCGGTCCAGCTACTTTGATGAATACAAAGGTGATAACTAGGCAAGTAGATCAATTCGGTGAGGAAGCTCATATAAGACAGTCAGTAGATAATAATGATGCTCAAACTCTTATCGAAAAATTAGGCAATCATATATTTCACCGTTAAAAAAGGGGGATTTAATAGATGATTCGCAAAGAAGGAGAAGAAATTGTTATACCTACTGCTGTAATTAAAAGGTTACCAAAATATCATCGGCATTTATCTAAATTAATAAGAAAAGGTGTAGAAAAGATATCTTCTAAAGATTTTGGTCAAATTGTAGGGGTCTCAGCTCCTCAATTACGCCAAGATTTAAACCATTTCGGTAACTTTGGACAACAAGGATATGGCTATAATATAGAAAAACTTTATAATGAATTATCTAAGGTGATGGGGATAGAAAAGAAGAGTAACATGGTCCTTATAGGAGTAGGGAATTTAGGACAGGCATTAATTAATTCAACAGATTTTAAAAGGCGAGGTTTTTATTTATCTGCTGCTTTTGATATCAATCCAAGACTTGTAGGAATGATGATTAATGGTATTAAAGTTAGAGATATTGAGACAATAGAAAGTTATATTAGAGAAAATGACATTAATATTGCTATTATTACCGTTCCTGAAGAGGCAGCCCAAAAATTAGCTGACAGAATGATTGATGCTGGAGTAAAAGGAATTTGGAATTTTGCTCCTGTAGATTTAAAGGTTCCTAAAGGAGTATCAGTTGAAAATGAGCATTTAACAGAAGGGTTACTGAGGCTTTCCTTTAAAGTTAAAGATGATAAGAAATAAGGTAAAGGATGTCTAAATTTGACCAAACTATATCAAAAAAATGACCTAATGGTCATTTTCTTTTTTGTATAATTATTACTTCTAATGAGATAGTTTTTTGAAAATTCAAATATTTGACTTGGTTTATTAATTGTAATATACTAAAACTGGTAAGATATATCCGATATTTTAATATATAAAGGGGTGGAAAAAGTATGTCAAAGAAAATGAAAACTATGGATGGAAATCAAGCTGCTGCATATACATCTTATGCATTTACTGAAGTAGCTGGTATTTATCCTATCACACCATCATCTCCGATGGCAGAGTATGTTGACTTATGGGCTTCTCAAGGTAAGAAGAACTTGTTTGGTATGCCTGTTAATGTTGTAGAGATGCAATCTGAAGCAGGAGCAGCTGCTACTGTACATGGTTCTTTACAAGCTGGTGCATTGACTACTACATATACTGCATCACAGGGATTATTGTTAAAGGTTCCTAATATGTATAAGATAGCTGGTGAATTATTACCAGGTGTTATACATGTAGCTGCAAGATCAATTGCTGCACAGGCTTTATCAATTTTTGGTGATCACCAAGATGTAATGGCTGCACGTCAAACTGGTTTTGCTATGTTAGCAAGTGGATCAGTACAAGAAGTTATGGACTTAGGTGGAGTAGCTCACTTAGCTGCAATTGAAGGTAAAGTTCCTTTTGTTCACTTCTTCGATGGATTCCGTACTTCACATGAAATTCAAAAAGTTGAAATGATGGACTATGAAGTATATGATCGTTTATTAGATAGAGAGGCTGTTCAAGAATTTCGTAATAATGCATTAAATCCTGAACATCCTGTAACTCGTGGTTCAGCTCAAAATGATGATGTATACTTCCAAACTAGAGAGGTTCAAAATAAATATTATGAAGAACTTCCTGATATTGCTGCGAAATATATGGCTGAAATTTCTAAAGTAACTGGTCGTGAATATGCTCCATTTGTATATTATGGTGCTGAAGATGCAACTGATGTTATTATTGCTATGGGATCAGTAACTGAAGCTATTGAGGAAACAGTTGACTATTTAAATGCACAAGGACGTAAAGTAGGTCTATTAACTGTTCACTTATATCGTCCATTCAGTGCTAAACATTTCTTTAAGGCTTTACCAGAGAGTATTGAAAGAATTGCTGTATTAGATAGAACAAAAGAGTCTGGTTCTGTTGGAGAACCATTATATTTGGATGTTAAATCAGTATTTTATGGTAAAGAGGACGCTCCATTAATTATTGGTGGACGTTATGGTTTATCTTCTAAAGATACTAATCCTGCTCAAATCATTGCCGTATATGATAATTTAGCTGGAGAAGCTAAAGATAATTTCACAATTGGTATTGATGATGATGTAACTAATTTATCATTAGAAGTTGGAGAAGATATTAATGTATTATCTGATGATGTAACGGAAGCATTATTCTATGGTTTAGGTTCTGATGGTACTGTTGGTGCTAATAAGAACACAATTAAAATCATTGGTGATAATACTGACTTATATGCACAAGGATACTTTGCATATGACTCTAAGAAGTCAGGTGGGGTAACTCGTTCTAATTTACGTTTTGGTAAAGATCCTGTTAGATCTACTTATTTAGTATCTAATCCAAGTTTTGTATCCTGTTCTACAGATTCGTACTTAGATAAGTATGATATGTTAAGTGGGTTACAAGAAGGTGGAACATTCTTATTAAATACAGTTTCTAGTGCTGATGAGATAGTAGAGAAGATGCCTAATAGCGTTAAAAAGGAATTAGCTGAGAAGAATGCTAAATTCTATATTATTGATGCTGTAACTTTGGCTCAAGAAATTGGATTAGGACGTCGTACTAATACTATCATGCAATCTGCATTCTTTAAATTAAATGAGCAAATCATGCCTTATGATAGAGCTCAAGATTTAATGAAAGAATATGCTGACAAGTTATATGGACGTAAAGGTAAAGAAATAGTTGAATTAAACTGGAAAGCAATTGACAAGGGTGCTGAAGGTTTAGTAGAAGTAACTGTAGATCCAGCTTGGGCTAACTTAGAAGCAGAAGAAGCTGCTAAAGTAGATGAAAGCCGTCCAGACTTTGTTAAGAATATTGCAGATCCAATCAATGCTATCAAAGGATATGAATTACCAGTATCAGTGTTTGAAGATTATGCAGATGGTACAATGATTAATGGTACTGCTGCATATGAAAAACGTGGTATTGCTAATTTTGTTCCAAAATGGGTAGATGAAAACTGTATTCAGTGTAACCAATGTGCTTTTGTATGTCCTCATGCAGTAATTAGACCATTCTTAATGGATGAAGAAGAGGTAGCTAATGCTCCTGAAGGTATGACAACTAAGAAGCCATTAGGCAGAGGGTTAGATGGATTGCAATATCGTCTACAAGTTTCTACTTTAGATTGTACTGGATGTGGAGTTTGTGCTAATGTATGTCCAGGTATGAGAGGAAATAAAGCTCTTGAAATGGTACCAATTAAAGATTCTATTGCAGCTGGTGAACCAGAATATGCAGAATATATGTTCAATGAAGTAACATATAAAGATGATAAATTAAAGACAACTAATGTAAAAGGTTCACAATTTGCTAAGCCATTATTTGAATTCTCTGGGGCTTGTGCTGGTTGTGGAGAGACTCCATATGTTAAGTTAATTTCTCAATTATTTGGAGACAGAATGACAATTGCTAATGCAACTGGATGTTCTTCAATCTATGGTGGATCTTATCCAGCAACTCCATTTACTAAAGATAGTGATGGTAGAGGTCCTGCTTGGGCTAACTCATTATTTGAGGATAATGCTGAATTTGGATTCGGGATGAGAATTGCTTCTGAAACTACTCGTGATAGAATTCAAAATATTATGACTGAGACTATGGATCAAGTAGAGCCTGAATTACAAGAATTATTTACAGAATGGATGGAAAATCGTAATAGTGGAGTTGAAACTAAAGACTTAAAGGCTAAATTAGTTGAGGCTTTAGATAATACTTCTTGTGAAGCTGCTAAGGAAATCTTAGGAGTTAAAGACTTCATCGTAAAACAATCTAACTGGATGATCGGTGGAGATGGATGGGCTTATGATATTGGTTATGGCGGATTAGACCATGTAATAGCTAGTAATGAAGATATTAATATTTTAGTAGTAGATACACAAGTATATTCTAATACAGGAGGTCAGTCATCAAAGGCTGCTCAAACTGGTTCTATTGCTAAGTTTACTGCTGCTGGTAAGCCTGGTAGTAAGAAAGATTTAGGTGCTATTGCTATGACTTATGGTCATGTATATGTGGCACAAGTATCTCATGGTGCAAGCCAAGCTCAAGTATTAAAAGCTATGTTAGAAGCAGAGGCTCATGAAGGACCATCACTTGTAATTGCTTATTCTCCATGTATCAACCATGGTGTTAAAGGTGGATTAACTAATGCTAATCGTCAAGCTAAGTTAGCTACAGAATGTGGATATTGGCCAACTTATAGATTTGATCCTGCTTTAGCAGAAGAAGGTAAAAACCCATTACAAATTGATTGTAAAGATCCTGAATGGGATAAGTATCATGACTTCTTAATGAGTGAGAGACGTTATTCTCAATTAAGCAAGATTAATCCTGAGGAAGCTGAAGAATTACTACAAGCAAATAAAGAAGCGGCTAAACGTCGTTGGGCAATGTATCAACGTTATGCTGCAATGGATTATTCTAATGAAGTAACTAATGAAACTGAAGTTGCTCAAGATGAAGTAGCAGCTACAAAAGAATAAATATATACTTCAAATTAAGAAGCGGTAGAGTATTCTACTGCTTCTTTTTTTATGCTAATTGGAAGGAGCATTGTATAATTAAATGCACAAGTAGATCAAAAAATAAAAAGTGACACATAGAAATGCCTCATATATAATGTTAAATAACCACAAATAACATAAAGTGAGGTATTAAAATATGTGTCAAAATAATTATAACAGAAAAAGTAAAAAAGGAAAACACCTAACTTTGGAAGATAGGAAAATAATAGAGCATTTATATAATATTCAAGGTAAGAAAGATAAGGAGATAGCAAAAGAGTTAGGAAAACATAGAACAACAATAAGTAGAGAGCTTAAGAAAGGTGAATTAAAATTATTAAATTCTGATTATACGACAAGAATAGAATATGATGCTGAAATAGCGCAAAAAGTCTATGATAAAAATGCTACAGCTAAAGGAACTAAGATAAAAATAGCTAAGGAACATGAGTTAGCAAGATTTATAGAAAGAAAAATAAAACAAGATAAATGGTCTCCAGAAGTAATTGCTAATCAAATACAGGAAGATGAAANATTTGAAATTAAGCTACATTGGAAAACAATATACAATTATATAGACAAAGGTATCTTGATGGTAAATAGAGATGAGTTAGTCTATGGTAATTATAAAAANTCTAANGGTACTAAAAGACAAGAAAAGGAATCAACTAAGAGGAGAAAAGATGGCAGAAGGATATCAGATAGATCTGAGGAAGCTAATAAAAGAACAGAGTTAGGTCATTGGGAAATGGACTTAGTAGAAGGTAAAAAAGGAAAAGGAGAGCCATTCTTACTAGTTTTAACAGAAAGATATAGTCGAAAAGAGATAATAGAAAAAATATCTAATAAGACTCAAGAAGCAGTTATAAATGGATTAGATCGAATTGAAAGAAGAATAGGCGTAAGAAGGTTTAGAGAGTTATTTAAGACGATAACAACAGACAACGGGCGGGAATTTTATGATTATGAAGGAATAGAGACTTCATTTACAGGAAGTAATATACCAAGAACTAATCATTACTATGCTGATGCCTATTGTTCTTGGCAAAGAGGTAGTAATGAAAATTTAAATAAGATGATTAGAAGGTTTTTGCCAAAAGGAAGCAGTTTTAAAGATATTAGTACGAGTGAGGTTAAAAATATTCAACAATGGATGAATAACTACCCAAGAAAGATGTTTGATTTTAAAACTTCGAATGAAGTTTTTGAAAATAAATTAAAAGTAGCTTAAAAGTTTATATTATATGGGGTATAAGTGTTTTACAAAAAAACGTGCATTTTATATTGCAATTCTCATATGCTAATTGGAATAAAAAGTAATTTGATTTTAAATATATCTTATGTTACTATAATAGATGTCGCAAGAAAAGTTGTTTAAAGCTTGATCTTACACAAGCGACTTCTAATAAAAGCTTGACAACATTATTTTGCTGTTATATAATTAACTAGCGTGTTAATTTTGGAGGGGTGTCCGAGTCCGGTTTATGGTGACGGTCTTGAAAACCGTTGTGCGTTTGCGCGCACCGTGGGTTCGAATCCCACCCCCTCCGCCATTATTTTTTAGCTACTGGCTATTGGCTTTTAGTTATTAGCAAGGGCTAAAAAATTAAAACTAAGATAATTAAATTGAGTTATTAGCCAGTGGCAACAGCCAGAAGCTAGTAGCCAAACATGGAGAGATACCCAAGTGGCTGAAGGGGCGGGTTTGCTAAACCTGTAGTAGGGAATATTTCTCTAGCGAGGGTTCGAATCCCTCTCTCTCCGCCATAAAAAATTCAATTAACAATGTACAATTGATAATTGACAATTAAAAAACAAGACCTAAATGATTAAAGGGGTTAGTTTTTTTAATTGTAAATTGTACATTATAAATTGTTAATTAATATAACATGCGCCCGTAGCTCAGCTGGATAGAGTAACTGACTACGAATCAGGAGGTCGGAGGTTCGAATCCTCCCGGGCGCGCCATTTAAAATTAGGTGATTAATATGAAGCCTCATCAATATTATATGAAGGAAGCTTTAAAAGAGGCTAAAAAAGCATTTGCCAAAGATGAAGTTCCTATAGGTGCTATAATTGTTAAGGATAAGAAAATTATAGCTAGAGCCCATAATTTAAAGGAAAAATTGCAAGACCCAACGGCTCATGCAGAAATATTAGCTATTCATAAAGCTGTTAAAGTTTTAGGTGGATGGCGTTTGACTGGTTCAAGTTTATATGTTACAATTGAACCCTGTCCAATGTGTGCTGGAGCGTTGGTTCAATCTAGAATTGATAATTTAATCTATGGTGCAACTGATCCTAAAGCTGGAGCTGCTGGAAGTCTATTCAATCTAGTTAATAGCAATAAGCTTAATCATCAAATAAATGTACAATCGGGAATTTTGGAGAATGATTGTAGCCAAATAATGAAAGAGTTTTTTAGAAAATTAAGGAATAGTTAATTATCTTATTAATAGACATGGAGAGGTGTCCGAGTCTGGCTTAAGGGGCTCGCCTGGAAAGCGAGTGAGGCTTTACGGTCTCCGAGGGTTCAAATCCCTCCCTCTCCGCCATTTATATAAAAAGATAGTTGATTTTCTCTTTATTGGAGATTAATTCTATATTTTTCTTAATCTTGACTTTACATTTTATCTCTGATAAAATGTAATTGTTAATTAAATAAAGTAATAAAGACAAAAGTCTTTATATAAATTGTGACCGTGCTAAATGGGGTGGTAGCGGTGCCCTGTAACCCGCAATCCGCTATAGCGGGATTGAAGTTCATCTTAGTCTATCTTTCGTAAGGTCTGGCTTAAGTAAGTGGTGTTGACAATTGGGTCCTACGCAACGGAACTTTATGAATCCCGTCAGGTCCGGAAGGAAGCAGCGGTAAGTAAATGTCTTCCGTGTGCCGTAGGGGTGCCTAATTCGAGCTAACTGCTTAAGTAACGCTTGGGAAAGGTAGATGAACATGAATGCGCGGTCCTTTCTTATTATTATGATATAAATTTATTGGAGGTTATAAAATGGCCTATATCTCACTTTATAGAAAATGGCGTCCACAGAAGTTTTCTGATATTGCTGGTCAAAGAAATATTATTAAGACTTTACAGAATGCTATCAAAATGGATAGAATAGCTCACGCTTATCTGTTTTGTGGACCACGAGGTACTGGGAAAACAAGTACTGCTAAAATTTTAGCTAAAGCTTTAAATTGTAAGGAAGGGCCAACCATTAATCCATGTGGTAATTGTGAGTCTTGCAAGAAAATTACAAATAATAATTCTATTGATGTTATTGAAATTGATGCAGCATCTAATCGTGGAATTGATGAAATAAGAGATTTGAGAGAGAAAGTTAAATTTTCCCCAACAGAAGGGAATTATAAAGTATATATTATTGATGAAGTACATATGTTAACAACAGAAGCCTTTAATGCCTTACTTAAAACTTTGGAAGAGCCGCCAGGTTATGTGATATTTATTTTGGCTACAACAGAGCCTCATAAACTATTACCCACTATCTTATCTAGATGTCAAAGATTTGATTTTAGCAGATTATCGATTGAAGATATAAAAAGTAGGCTATCATATATTTGTGAGCAGGAGGGAGTTAAAACTGCTTCTGAGGTTCTAGCAACTATAGCTCGTAATGCAGATGGTGGAATGAGAGACTCTATCAGTATTCTAGACCAAGCTATTTCTTTTAGTGGGAAAGAAATTGGTGAGTCAGATATTGGTGAAGTTTTAGGATTAGTTGGTGATGATGTTTTATTTGAGTTAACTGAAGTTATTTTAGATAGAGATGTAGAAGCTGGTCTTGGAATCGTTAATAATATTGTAAAACAAGGAAAGAGTAGTAATCAATTTGTAAATGATTTGATTAATCATTTTCGAAATTTATTATTAATAAAAGAATGTATTGATGTTAATAAGTTAATAAATGTAACAGATGAACTTAGAGAAAATTTAAAGAAACAAGCTGAAAAGCTTAGAATAAATAGGTTGTTAAAATGGATTAATATATTAAATGATGTTAGTTACGATTTAAAGAATACAACCCAACCTCGGATTATTTTAGAGATGGGTATTATTAAAATTATTAAACTTGATGAAGATAAATCATTAGATAATATATTAGATAGATTAGTTAGATTAGAAGAAGTGATTGAAGAAGGAAATATAGTAGTTGAAAAGTCAAATAATAAAATTGATAATATAAAGAATAATAAAGAAGATAATAATAAAATCCAAACTAACTCCAATAGTGATTCAAGTGTAGAACAGAATAAATCTGTGAAAGTAAGTTCCCCAGATAATATATCGATTAATGATATAAAAGACAATTGGGAAGAGATATTAGAATATCTAAAATCTCAAAAGAAGATGAGGTTGCAAGCTTTATTAAGAGATGCTGAACCAATCAAAATAGAGAATAGTAAATTATTAATTTCATTTAAGCATGAGTTCCATAAGGAATCAGTTGAAAGGGAACGAAACACTGTTTCAACAGTATTAAAAAAGTTTTTAGGAGTTAGTTTGCAGGTGAAATGTACTTTTCCCGGAAATATAAAAAATGAAGAAGTTAAAAAGAATCAAGAGCAAGAAGTTATTGAGCATCCTTTAGTAAAAAAGGCTATAGAGATCTTTAATGGTGAAGTTGTTCAAGTTAAAGAATTAAATTAATAGGAATTTAATTAATTTTATCTTTAGGAGGATGGTATTTATGAATATGAATAAGATGATGAAACAGGTTCAAAAAATGCAAGGTCAAATGGCAAAGATGCAAGATGAATTAGCTAAGAAAACTATGGAAGCGTCTGCTGGTGGTGGAATGGTTACAGTAACAGCTAATGGAAAACAAGAGATTGTTGATATTAAGATTGATCCAGATGCAGTAGATCCAGAAGATGTAGAAATGTTAGAAGATTTAATTTTAGCTGCTAGTAATGAAGCTATGAGAAAAGTACAAGATATGACTCAAAAAGAGATGGGTAAATTAACAGGTGGTATGAATATTCCAGGATTATTTTAAGGAGACTGAACTATGAGGTATTATGCTCAACCTTTATCACAATTAATTGGTCAGCTATCTAAATTACCAGGGGTAGGACCAAAAACTGCTCAAAGATTGGCTTTTCATATTCTAGAAATGGATCAGAATGAGGCTAAAGTTTTAGCTAAATCTATTTCTGAGATAAAGGAAAAGTTAACCTATTGTTCTATATGTAATAATTTAACTCAAAATGACCCTTGTTATATTTGTAGTGATTTAAAAAGAGATAAAAGCTTAATTTGTGTAATAGAAGAAGTAAAAGATATTATTGCTATGGAGAAAACTGGGGAGTATAAGGGGTTGTATCATGTTTTACATGGTGCTATATCTCCTATTGATGGGGTAGGTCCAGAGGATATTAAAATTAAAGAATTATTATCTCGATTAGATGACGAAGTTTCTGAAGTGATTTTAGCTACTGATCCTAATGTTGAAGGTGAAGCTACAGCAATGTACATATCTAAACTATTGAAGCCGTTAGGCATTAAAGTGACCAGAATAGCACATGGTTTACCTGTGGGTGGAGATTTAGAGTATGCTGATGAAGTAACATTATCTAAAGCTTTAGAAGGAAGAAGAGAAATTTAGTCAGTTTAGGTTTTAAAACCTAAACTGATTTTTTTATTTTTTGTAATAATATTTATAGCTGTAGTTGGTTATTCTAATAAAGCGGTTATATTTTATTGCAAAAGGGGGTATCTTCATAAAATCATGAATTTAGGGGTTGTTAGGAGAATATTTAACTTTTCTACTTCTGAGTTAGAATTAGAGGATAATTTAAATTACCAAATTGAAGAAGCTAGAGAAGAATGGCAAGAAGCTAGAAAATATTTCAATTCTGTATCTGATCCTGATTTGATTGATCATGCAATTTATTTATTAGAAGCAGCTGAAAGTAGATATAGTTATTTGGTTAAGAAGAAGAAGGAACATGCTAATAGTTAGTGATTTAGTTTTTGATTATATCCCAAAGAGAGATCTTTAAATTTATTTTTATCTATTAATTAATATATAAATTAGAATTTGGTAAGTATAAAAATGATTATTCAATTTAAATTTTTACTTTTCATTTTTCTAGATGAAAGGAGGAGAATTAATGTCAGATTTAATAGAAATTCGTTGGCATGGTAGAGGTGGTCAAGGTTCAAAGACAGCATCTATCTTATTGGGCAAAGTTGCAGCAAAAACAGGTAAGAATATTCAGGCTTTTCCTGAATATGGACCTGAAAGAATGGGAGCCCCAGTTTTAGCCTATAATAGAATTAGTGATAAAGAGATCACTGTTCATTGTCAAGTAACAGAGCCTGATATTGTATCAGTATTAGACCCTACATTATTAGATGTAGTAGATGTTACAGAAGGGGTACCAGATAATGGTGTGATTATTGTTAATACCGAAATTTCTGCATCTAAATTAAGAGATAAGATAGGATTTAATGGTGAATTATATACTGTAGATGCCTATGGTATTTCTACGGAAGAGATAGGAGCTCCTTTTCCTAATACTCCTATGTTAGGAGCTTTGATTAAAGCTACTGATTTATTAGACTTTGAGGGGTTTTTATCAGAGATGAAGAATGAATTTGAGAAGAAGTTTGCTCATAAGCCTGAAGTAATTGAAGGTAATATAAATTCAATGAAGCGGGCTTATCAGGAGGTGAAGAGTTAATGGTTAAAGCAGGTGATGGGTATAAGGATATTCCTAAAGGTGGGATTATTCTTGATGCTGGGAATGCTAAAAATTATAAAACTGGTGGCTGGAGGACTAAAAGGCCAGTGCTAGATAAAGAGAAATGTATTAATTGTCATTTATGTTGGGCTTTCTGTCCAGATGTTTCTATTCTTTCTGAAAATGGAGTTGTATCAGATCAGATTGACTATGATCATTGTAAAGGTTGTGGAATTTGTGCAAATGAGTGTCCAGTAAATGCTATAGAGATGAAAAAAGAATAATTTTAATATTTGAAAGGAGGAGAAAGATGTCTAGTAAAGTTGCTTTAACTGGTAATGAAGCTGTTGCTCAGGCTATGCGACAGATCAACCCGGATGTTGTTGCTGCTTATCCAATTACTCCACAGACTGCAATTGTTCAAACTTTTTCTCAATTTGTAGCTGATGGAGAAGTTGATACAGAATATGTTACAGTAGAAAGTGAACATAGTGCAATGAGTGCTACTGTAGGTGCTAGCGCAGCTGGATCCAGAGCTATGACAGCAACAGCTGCTAATGGATTAGCATTAATGTGGGAAGTCTTATACATAGCATCTGGTACTAGATTACCAATTGTAATGCCTGTAGTAAATAGAGCATTAAGTGGTCCGATTAATATTCACTGTGATCATAGTGATGCTATGGGAGCACGTGATTCTAGCTGGATTCAACTATTTGCAGAAAATTCTCAAGAAGCTTATGATAATACTATTCAAGCTATTAGAATTTCTGAGCATAAAGATGTGATGTTGCCTACTATGGTCAATATGGATGGGTTTATTATTAGTCATGCAGTAGAAAGTTTAGAAGTATTAGCTGACAATGATGTGAAAGAGTTTATAGGTGATTATAAGCCTAAAACTCATTTATTAGATCCAGAAAATCCTATAGCTGTAGGCCCTTTAGACTTACAAGACTTCTATTTTGAGCATAAGAAACAGCAATCTGTGGCAATGAGGAATGTAAAGGATACTGTATTAGGAGTTGCTAAAGAATATAAAAATTTAACTGGTAGAGAATATGGTTTATTTGAAGCATATAAATTAGATGATGCTGAAATAGCAACTATAGCATTGGGTTCTACTGCTGGAACAGCTAAAGCAGCCGTTGATAACTTAAGAGAACAAGGGATTAAGGCTGGCTTATTAAAGATTAGATTATTTAGACCATTTCCTGCTCGGGAGATTGCAAAAGTATTAAAAGATCTTAAAGCAGTTGCGGTTTTAGATAGAGCAGAGACATTTTCTACTACAGGAGGACCACTATTTGCTGATATTAGATCTGCTTTATATGATGCAAAAGCAGATGTAGAAGCTATTAATTATATTTATGGTTTAGGTGGAAGAGATACTAAAGTAGAAGATATTGAATATATGTATCATACATTAAAAGATATAGTAGAGACTGGTGAAGTAAAGGATAGAGTTAACTATTATGGTGTAAGAGAATAGGAGGTGTTATAATTGAAATTAAAAGAAGCTGCTAAAACAAGTGAGAGGTTTACTGGTGGTCATAGATTATGTTCTGGATGTGGTGCAGGGACAGTTACTAATCTAATTATGAGATCAAGTAAAAAACCTGCCGTTGTAGGTGCAGCAACAGGATGTTTAGAGGTTTCTTCTTCAATCTATCCATATAGTGCGTGGAAGGATTCTTTTATTCATAATGCATTTGAAAATGCTGCTGCAACTATTAGTGGTGTTGAAGCTGCTCACCGTTCTTTGATGAAACAAGGAAAGCTGGAAAAAGATTATGATTTTATTGCTTTTGGTGGTGATGGAGGAACCTATGATATTGGATTTCAATCATTGTCTGGTGCTATGGAACGTGGACATAATATGGTATATGTATGTTATGATAATGGAGCGTATATGAATACAGGTATTCAACGTTCTAGTGCAACTCCTAGAGGTGCTAATACTACAACTTCTCCAGCTGGAAAGGTGATACCAGGGAAAGAAGAATATAGAAAAGAGCTAACAGATATCATGGTTGCTCATAATATTCCTTATGTTGCCCAAGCTTCTCCTTTTAAACCTCAGGATTTGATGAGAAAAGCTCAAAAAGCCTTTGAAGTTGATGGACCTGCTTTTTTAAATGTATTAGCTCCTTGTCCTCGCGGATGGAGAAGTAGAGCCGAGAAGACTATTGAGTTAACTAAAGTAGCAGCAGATACTTGTGTTTGGCCATTATTTGAAATAGAGAATGGTAAATGGAAATTAAATTATAATCCTAAAAAGAAGAAAGAAGTTGATGAGTGGTTAAGGCAACAAGGGAGATTTAAGCACTTATTTAAAAAGGGGAATGAGCATATAATTGAAGAAATCCAAGAACACACTGATCAGCGTTGGCAAATAATTTTAGAGCGTTGTGGTGAAATGTAATTAATCTGTTTTAATAAAAAAGAAACAGCAAGGTAACGTTACCTTGCTGTTTCTTTTGGACTAAAACTAGTATAAGAACAATTAAATTTATTTTTTTGTGGTGCATATTTAGTTAAAATTTCATCTATGTCTTCAATACCACCTGTCATTTTTGATATTTTTCTGTATTCTCTTTGTTTCTTCCTATCATCGATAACCCTTGCTAAATTGCCATAAGCTTTTTTATAATTTGGATCAGAAGCAATTGCTTTTTTAAGATATAGTTTAGCTTGTTCTTTATCTCTGTTTTCATATTCAGTATGCTGACTCAAATACATATATCCTAATGTATTGTTATATATTTTGTTATCTGGTTCTATTTTTAATGCCTTTTTTATCTCTTCAAAAGCATATTGTTGTAATATAGCTTCAGTTTTTGAATTTCCTCTTAAATTTTGGCTATATTTATAGTATACTCGACCAAATAAATAATGAAGATAAGGATTTTGAGAATCCATTTCTAATTTTTCAGTGCTGGCATTAAGTGATATATCAATAGCTCTTGTCAATTGTTTAATGGTATTTTCCCAATTTCTTTTTTTGCTATATATATTAGCTAATTTAATAGAATCATTTACAGAATTTCTTAAAAGTTCAGTAGCATTATCATTTAAATCATATAGACCAGTAGCAACATATTCAAACATATCATCCCACAATGAGATTGATTTATTGCGATAATTAATTGCTGTATCTAAATCATTTTTGCTTTCATATAAAGAAGCTAAGTTATGGTAAATTTCTACTTCTAGTATTCTCAATTTCCCGGAATCTTCTGCTAACTCACTTAAATTTTTAAATCCTTTATCAGATAAAGCATCTTGTTTTCTTAAAGCACTATATTCTTTTATTATGTCATTAGATAAAGATATAAGTTTATCTTCGCTTCCTTTTTCAGGAAGTTCTTTTATTTGTTTATCAAGAGCATAGATGAGTTGCATTTTTATGGTAGGATGATCACTGTATTTTTTGGCTTTTTTCAAAGAAACTACTGCTTTATTATAAAGATCTTCTTCCATTAAAATTAATCCAGCGTCATAAGCTTCGACTAAACTGTTTAATGATTCATCTAATAATGCATCTGGGTTTAACTTTACAATCTTTCTATAATATTTTTTAGCATAGTCTCTTCCATCTGAATAATAAGTATTATTTAGATCAGCTAGAATTAACAATATAGATACATTTTTAGGATTTAGTTTTAATGCCTGCTCATAATTACTCAGTGCTTCATTAATCAAGTTATATTCAGCCAAAATATTATTGTTCAAGTATTTATTTAAATCTTTATATAGGTCATGATATAATCTTCCATATTCTTCATAGATTAAAGCGTCTTTAGTATTGGAATTAACTTCAGATTTATATTTTTTATCAATATATGTAACTAAATTATTTAATTTATCATGTATTTTTTCCAATGCTTGTTCTTGCTTTTTTCTTTGTTTAACAATGGTTTTAGGAGGAGGACCATATATATTTACTGGTACTTTTGCACCAAAGGCATTAGTTCCATATTCTTGTTTAATATACCAGTGAACACCACCTTTATATTGCTTATATGAGATTTTATTTTGATTGGGATTAGTTATTAAGATATTCCCATCATCTCTTAGCCAGCCAGGGTGATTAGATTTTGCATCATCAGAATTTGCTTTTCCCCATAGACTAATTTGGCCACTATTTCTTTCGACTATTTCTCCTGAAATTTCCCATCGTGGATGTTTAGAATAAGTATTAATAAGCTTATCTGATATTTGGTCATAATTTCCTTTAGCTTCTATGACTTCTTCTTTAAATTTTTCTAACTTAGTGATATTCTTCTGTACAACTTTTTGAGTGCTTTTGTCCTCTTGACTACTGGAAATACTTTCTGAATTTGTAGATGTTGAATTTTGATTAGAACAGCCCAATGTTATTAAAATAACTAAAATTAAAACTATCAACAATTTAAAAAATTCTTAAATTGCAATATTAAATTGAACTAGTTTCAAACTGTAATAATTTGGTTAATTAGTTATATAGAATTTCTCTTAGTTGATCTTCAAAAGCTTCATCAGGAGTTAGGTATCCTAAAATTTTTCTTGGTAGAGTATTACACCAGTTTTGAACTCTAGCAATAGATTCAATAGAGAATTCACTTATACTTCTGCCTTTAGGTATAAAACGTCTTATGAGACCATTATGACGTTCATTGGTACCTCTTTCCCATGATGAATAGGGATGAGTAAAATATACTTTTGTATCAACTATTTCTTCTATAACACCTAGCTCTGAAAATTCAGAGCCATTATCGCAGGTAAAGCTTTTAAATACANTAGAAAAAAGCTCTCCAGAGTCTTTGATTAGTTTTAATATAGCATTTTGAACAGATTCAGCTGTTTTACCAGGAATTTTACGAATGATTTCTTTACGAGTCATGCGCTCTGTCATAGTGAGTAAAACTTCATCATTTTTATTCTTTTTACCAATAACAGTGTCAATTTCCCAATGCCCAAATTCACTGCGATCATTAATATTTTCAGGGCGTTCATCGATACTTGTGCCAAGTTTCTTTTTATTACGCTTAAGACATTTTGATTTTGAAGAACGTTTAAGCTTCAATGGCAAATCAATATTGCTAATCTGAAGTAGTCCAAGATCTATATAGTTATATAGAGTTTTAGTGCATACCATCTCTGACTTTGAGAATTTGTTATGCAGCTTTGCTGCACCACAAATAGAATCAAGAGATTGTTTATGCTCGCAAAATAACTCTATAACATAATCAATGAATGTTTCACATTCTAAAAGCTTAAATTTCGGTCCGCAATTTTTACGATTAGATTCATAAACTTTTTGACCAGCGTCAGGGAAGTAAATCTCTACAGTTTTATTGCCTTTAATTTGGGAAACTGTACCACGCTTTAACTCGTTTCTAATTGTATTAGAAGCTCTACCTAGACGTTTTGCAATAGCATAAGGCGACATTCCTTCGGAATGTAACAATGCAATTTGACCACGCTCATAAGCATTTAGGTGTTTATTTTTTCGGGATTTTGGTGTATCATTTAAGTAGTCCATAGTGTGCACCCTCCTGTAATTTTTTGTTTTGTGGTGATTCAATTATATTACAGTTTGGTCCACTATGGGCATTTTTTTATTAATTTTTTTATTAGTTCAATTTAATTATACAATCAACCAATTTAAAAAATTTCATTTCATCATCTCCTTTTTTTTAATTTATTAAATTTAGATTCCTTTTAAGTTAATTATATACATATAAAATAATTCCTGCCTGATTAATATTTTTTAGTATTTAATATAATAATTATCTTCTAAATATACTATAAATTCAATAAAAAATCTTTTAGTAACAACTTAAAACCAATAAAATATTTGTACCTTTGATGATTTAGTTTTAGACTTTAATTAAAACTAAATCTAAGCTTGACAGTAAGTTATAAACTTGATAAACTTAAGAAAATTATAGAATAAAATTTCGTATATTATCGGGAATAGGGCTCGAAAGTTTCTACCAAGTGGCCATAACCACTTGACTACGAAATATTGATATTTCTGACCCTAGGTATATCTAAAATGATACTTAGGGGTTTTTCTTTATATATTAAATGGAAAGAAACTATATATAATAACAATATAAAGGGGGATAAAAAATGGAAGATAAGTTTGTGAAAGAAGGACTAACTTTTGATGATGTATTATTGGTTCCCGGACATTCTAAAGTATTGCCAAAAGAGGTTGATACTACTACTAAGTTAACAAGAAAGATTAAGATTAACATTCCTGTTTTAAGTGCAGCTATGGATACAGTTACAGAGGCAGAGATGGCTATTGCTATGGCTAGACAAGGTGGTCTTGGTATTATTCATAAGAATATGACTATTGAAGAACAGGCAGAAGAAGTTGACAAAGTTAAAAGATCTGAAAATGGTGTTATTGTCAATCCCTTTTATCTGAATCCTGATAATAAGGTCTATGAAGCGGAAGAATTAATGTCAAGATATCACATTTCAGGAGTACCTATTGTAGATTCAGAAAAAAAATTAGTAGGTATTTTAACTAATCGTGATCTTTTATTTGAAAAGAATTATAATCAGGAAATTAAGGATGTAATGACTTCTGAAAACTTAGTAACTGCAGAAGTAGGAACTGATTTAGAGCAGGCTAAAGATATTTTACAGAGAAACAAAGTTGAAAAGTTACCATTGGTAGACGAAGATAATATATTAAAAGGTTTAATTACAATTAAAGATATTCAAAAGGCTGAAGAATATCCTAATGCCGCTAAGGATGAGCAAGGAAGATTATTATGTGGTGCAGCCGTAGGGATTGGAGAAGGAACAGAAGAGAGAATATCCGCTTTAGTTGAAGCAGAGGTAGATGTAATCATAATTGATACTGCTCACGGACATTCTCAAAAAGTAATTGATATGGTTGCTGCAGTTAAAAAGGAGTATCCAGAACTTCAAATAATTGCAGGTAATGTAGCAACTGCTGAAGCCACTAAAGCTTTAATTGAAGCAGGTGCAGATGCTGTAAAGGTAGGAGTAGGTCCAGGTTCTATTTGTACAACTAGAGTTGTAGCAGGTGTAGGTGTACCTCAAGTAACTGCCATTTATGATTGTGCTAAAGCAGCTCAAGAGTATGGTGTTCCAGTTATTGCAGACGGAGGAATTAAGTATTCTGGAGATATAGTTAAGGCACTAGTGGCTGGAGCTTCTACAGTTATGTTAGGTAGTGTTTTGGCTGGAACTGAAGAATCTCCTGGTGAAAAGGTTATATATAAAGGTAGAAGTTACAAAGTATATCGTGGGATGGGATCAATTGCAGCTATGAAAAAGGGTAGTAAAGATAGATATTTCCAAGAAGATGATAAGAAGTTAGTACCAGAAGGTATTGAAGGGCGAATCCCTTATAAAGGTGAGTTAGCTGATACAATCTATCAGATGGTAGGTGGTCTGAGAGCAGGAATGGGTTATTGTGGATCTGCTACTATTGTAGATATGGCTAAGAAAGGGAAGTTTGTAAAGATTACATCTGCAGGATTAAGAGAAAGTCATCCTCACGACGTCACAATTACAAAAGAAGCTCCAAATTATAGTATAGATTAAATGAAGAAGTCCTCAAATTTGAGGACTTTTTAATTTTAATAACTTTTATGATATAAGGTTTACTATAATAAATTTTCACCTTATAAAATAATGTTATTGCTTTAAAAATACTATATAAGCCTGAGAAAAATGTCTTATGAAAAGAATATTATTTGGGTATAATTAACAATAATGAAAATGATTTATTAGTTAAAGAATCTCTTATCTATACTTATAATAAAGGACTTTGTTTATGGTTAAAGAATATTAACAATAGTAATCAAAATTATTGGAGGAAATTTAATGACGGGATACTTTATTACATTAGAGGGTGTTGAGGGGTCTGGAAAATCAACTCAAATAAAATTAATAAAAAAATATTTAGAGAGTTTGAATTATGAAGTTATTAATACTTTTGAGCCAGGGGATACAGAAGTGGGACAAGAGATTAGAAGGATCTTATTAAACCCTAATCATGAGAATTTAATTCCTAAAGCGGAGTTATTATTATATGCTGCTGAAAGAGCTCAACATGTATCAGAATTAATTAAACCATCATTAAAAGAAGGAAAGATAGTTATAAGTGATAGATACATAGATGCTACAATGGCTTATCAAGGTTATGCTAGAGGTATTAATAAAAGTTTAATAGAAGAGTTAAATAATATTGCAACTGAAGGACTAATTCCTAATTTAACTTTAATTTTTGATATTAATCCTAGTTTATCTTTACAGAGAGCTAAAAGAGTAACATCTAAATCTAATAGTCAAGGTGATAGAATTGAGGCTGAAAATTTATCATTTCATCAAAAAGTAAGGAAGGCTTATTTGGATTTGGCTCAAAAAGAAGATAGAATAGAGATTGTTGATGCAAGTAAATCTATTAATGAGGTTTTTGATCAGGTTAAAATCTTACTCAAAAAGAGGTTGATAAGATGAAGATTGAAAACAAATTGAAGAATAATTTAAATACTGTTAGAGCTTCTAGTAAGAAATTATTAAAGGTTAATGGGAATAAAAGTAACTTTTTAGAAGAGCTAGAAAAGGTTCATGGTCAACAAATTAAGGGAAGGTTAGATGAATTATTAGATTTAATAGATGAACAAGGTGATCGTTTGAGTAAGCACCGAACCTTTAAAGAGTTAGTTAGATATAAAAAGATGATAAGAAAGTTTATTGGGGAAGCAACAGAGAAAATGTATAATGTAGAAGAAAATTATAGTCCAATACAAGGGAAGATACATACTATAGTGAAATCAGTAGATAGTTCATTAGAGGATTTGACTAAAATGATTTTAAAGGATCAAACAGATCAATTAGATATTTTAGCTAAATTGGATGAAGTTCGCGGTATGTTACTAGATTTATATAGATAAGGAGAGTACTTAGATATGCCTTTTAATCAAATATTAGGACAAGAATTAGCTAAAAAAATTCTAAAGAATGCCTTAAATAGCGATAGGTTAAGTCATGCATATTTATTTATAGGTGAAGAAGGTTTAGGGAAATATTTAACAGCATTTGAATTCACTAAAGCTATTAATTGTCAAGAAAATAAAGATGATTCCTGTTATAGCTGTATATCTTGTAGAAAAGCAGATAATCATAATCATCCTGATATAAAAGAGATACATCCTGATGGGGCATCGATTAAGATAGATCAAATTAGAAAATTACAACAAGAGATCTTATATAAACCTTATGAAAGTAATAAGAAAGTATATATCATTCATCAAGCAGACAAGATGAGTGTTCAAGCGGCTAATAGTCTTTTAAAGACCTTAGAAGAACCTCCAAGTTATGCTGTAATAATTTTAATAGCTAGCAATTTAAATCAGTTGTTACCGACTATTATTTCTAGATGTCAAATAGTCAGGTTTAGACTTGTTTCAGATAGTATGATTAAGGATAAACTAATAGAAGAGTATAATCTCATAGAAGAAAAAGCAGAATTACTGACATCTTTATCAGCTGGAAAGTATAATCTTGCCTTAGATTTAATTAATGAGGAAGGTAAATTAGAGGAAAGAAATCAAGTTTTAGAATTAGCGCAGTCTCTTACAGATTTAGATAGAAATAAAGCATTTGATTTAGTCCAAAAAATTTTAGATGACCGAGATAAGGTGGGAGATAATTTAGATATTATCCTAACTTGGTATCGCGACTTATTAATGTTAAAATTAGATCAAAGTAAAGAGCTGATTAATGTAGATTATAGCCAACAGTTATCAGAGGAAGCTAAAGGATGGGAAAGAAAAGGAATAGAAGATATAATAAAGTTAATAGAAGAAACAAATAATGTTATTAAGAATATTAATGTTAATTTACAATTAGCTTTAGAGGTAATGCTTTTAAAGTTAAATAAATTAAGGAGGAAAAATTATAATGGAAGTAGTAGGAGCTACATTTAAGAAAGCTGGTAAGATTTATTATTTTAATCCTTCAGATTTAGAAATAAATGTTGGAGATAAAATAATTGCTGAAACTTCTCGAGGTATAGAATTAGGAGAGGTAGTCATAGATTCTAAGGAAGTTAATCAAGAAAATTTAGATTATAAATTAAAAGCAGTTAAACGTAAAGCTACATTTAATGATATTCAGCAAGCTAAGCAAAATAAAGAGGAAGCAGATAAGGCTTTTGATATTTGTGCTAAGAAGATAAAAGAACATAATTTACCAATGAAGTTAATTGAATCTGAGTATACCTTTGATAAAGGGAAATTACTCTTTTACTTTACTGCAGATGGTAGGATAGATTTTAGAGAATTAGTTAAGGATTTGGCTTCAATATTTAGAACAAGGATAGAGTTAAGGCAGATTGGTGTTAGAGATGAAACAAAAATGCTAGGTGGTATTGGTCAGTGTGGAAGGCAGTTATGTTGTAAAACTTTTTTAAGGACTTTTGAACCAATTACTATTCAGATGGCAAAAGATCAAAATTTATCGTTGAATCCTGAGAAAATTTCAGGTATTTGTGGTCGTTTGATGTGTTGTTTAAAATATGAAGATAAATCTTATCAAGAAGGGATAAATAATTTGCCTAATGTAGGTGACAAAGTAGAGGTAGATCAAGGAACTGCTATAGTTACTGCTTTAAATGTAGTTAAGAATACCCTTACTTTAAAGTTGAAGAATAATGAGAGAATAGAAGTTTCTGCAGATCAAATCAAAAATAAAGAGGATTAATATGAGAAAGTATAGAACTAGTTTAAGGATACTTTTTGGATATGGAGGTTACAATAGTGGAAGAGATTATTGGTCTTTTAGCTCATTTTCAAGAAGAGTTACAGGTTTTGACTAATGATTTTCAAAAAATAAAGAATAGAATTTATAATATATACAAAGAAAATGAAAAACTCAAAGTAGAAAATCAAAATCTGAAAAAACTACTTTTTGAAAAAGAAGAAAATGAAGAAAAATCTGGAGAGGGATATGATAATTTAGCCCGTTTATATCAGGAAGGATTTCATATTTGTCACCTAAATTTTGGTGAAGGACGTGAAAGTGATTGTTTATTTTGTATGGGGTTATTAGATAATAACTTAGATGAAGCAGAGGAAGATGATGATAGAGATGAGGATTAATTTAAGATCTGAAGAGAGGCTAGATGACCTCTTAATAGATAATTTAAAGTTAATTCAGAATCCTAATTATTTCTGCTTTTCTTTAGATGCAGTATTACTTTCTGATTTTATTAGACCTAGAAATAATTCCCGAGTATTAGATATTGGTACTGGTAATGGGATTATTCCTCATTTAATAGAGCCTAAATATAAGGTTAAAGAGGTTATTGGAATTGATATTCAAAAGCAAGTAATTGATATGGCTAAAAGAAGTAGTGTTTATAATAATCTTCAGAATAAATTAACCTTTATAAATTTAGATTTAAAAGACGCTTTGAAAGAATTTGGAACAGAAAGTTTTGATTATATTGTGAGCAACCCTCCTTATATGAAAAGAGGAAGTGGTAAGGTTAATCCTGAAAATAGCCTTGCTATTGCAAGACATGAGATATTTTGTGAGTTAGAAGATATAATCAAAGTTAGTAGTCAGTTACTTAAATATAAAGCTAAGGCAGCATATGTTTATAGAACTCAGCGTTTAGCTGAGTTATTGTCATTATTAGAAAAGTATAATTTATCAGCTAAAAGGATGAGATTGATTTATCCAAAGCTTGATAAAAAATCTAATTTAGTATTAATTGAAGCTATTAAAGGAGGCGGAGTAGGTTTAGATGTATTATCTCCTTTAATCGTTTATAATAAAGCTGGAGATTATAGTGAAGAAGTAAAGAAAATTTATTACCCAGAAAGTTAAATGCTACAATCAAATCTGATTAATTTTTGATAGGAAGGGTTTTGAATTATGGGACATTATGTTTACATACTAAAGTGTAATGATAATACATTATACACAGGATATACTACTAATATTAAAAGAAGAGTTAAAGAACACAATAATGGAAGTGGAGCTAAATATACTAGAGGTAGAACTCCAGTTGAACTTTATTACAGTGAAGAACATAAAGATAAAAGTCAAGCGATGCAACGGGAATACAAAATTAAGCAAATGAGTCGTCAACAGAAATTGAAGCTAATAAAGGGTGAGTTAGATGAGTGATGGGAAATTATATATATGTGGTACACCAATAGGTAATTTAGATGATATTACTCTTAGGGCTTTAAATATTTTGAAAGAAGTTGATTTGATAGCAGCAGAGGATACTCGTCATACCCAAAAATTATTAAATCATTATCAGATAGATACAAAATTAACTAGTTATCATGAACATAATGCTGAACATAAAAGTAAAGAGTTATTGAAGAAATTAAAAGCAGGGCTAAATATAGCATTAGTTTCAGATGCTGGAATGCCAGGTATTTCTGATCCGGGGTATAGAATAATTAGCCTTCTTAGATCAGAAGGAATGAGAGTCGTTCCTATTCCAGGACCAACAGCTATGACGAGTGCCTTGGTTATTTCTGGTTTAGCTACTGATAGATTTGCTTTTGAAGGGTTTTTACCACGAAAAAATAGTGATCGAAAGAGTTATTTAGAGAATTTAAAAAATGAAGAACGTACACTAGTTTTTTATGAAGCACCTCATAGATTAATTAAAGCTTTAGGTGATATCTTAGCAGTTTTAGGAGATAGAAGAGCTGTTATTTGTAGAGAGTTGACTAAGAAATTTGAAGAAACAATAGATGGAAATATTAGTGAATTAATTGAATTGTTTAAGAATAATAAACCAAGAGGTGAGATTGTTCTTGTTTTAGAAGGCGGAAAAGTTAAGAATGAAGGTGAAGCTTGGAAAGATTTATCTATTTTAGAGCATTTAGAGTCATTGATGGAGGAAGGATTAACTAAGAAAAAAGCTATTAAAGAAGTAGCCAAGTTACGCTCATTACCTAAAAGTGAGGTCTATCAGATTGGAATAAAAATAAAAGTTAATAGATAAAATAAAAAAATTAGGGTGCTGTTAAACAGCATCCTAATTTATCATCTTAGCTATTCATGATTTGTTATATTTAAAATCTGATCAAAGGTGTAAAAAAGTTAAAGCAGGAAGTGGAGAATAGGTGTGGAAGATAAGAATAGAGGTTGGTGATCAAAGTGTTATTTACTGAAGAATTGAAATCTTTATTAAAAGATTCTAACACAAAACTTAGAGAAAAGTATGAAAGTCAATCTAACCTAAGTAACGATAAATTAAAGCAATTGATTAGTTCTAAAATTGGTAAGTTTATCAATTTAACTCAACTAAATGATCTAGAATTGAAAAATTTTAGTAAAGATAAGGCTATTGTAGGTGTTGATGGTTCAGTTAATACTCAGGGGAAGATCTATCCTCACTATATTACTTTATTACAGGCTTTAGCTAAGAGTACTGACAGAAAGCAATCTGGTGTTATAAGACAGCAGATATTTAGTCCTTTAATTGAAGATGATAAAAGAAATATTATTAAAAAGCTTTCGATTGCTAATAATCAAGAAGGTGAAGATAATAGAGTTTATGCTCAAGAGGTAGCAGGTAAGATTAAAAGTTCTTTACTGGCTTCTTTGGAAGTATTGGTGGCTAAAGATAGTATTTTGAAATGGAATCCTACTTTGGTTATGATGGATGGGTCTTTAACTAGATACCAAAATCAAGCTGAAAAAGAGTGGGAGGAATTAGTGGAAATAGCTTTAGATAGAGATGTGATAATAGTAGGAGTAATTGAAGAGATAGGTACTCATGATTTAAGCTTGACTTTAGGTGATGAGAATGATTTTCCTACTAATATGAAGGATATGTATGATAGAGAACTAATGTTTGGATTATTAGATTTGGGTGAGATGATGATTTTTGATAATGTTAAAGATGGCTTAAAAAAGTCTTTTGCAAGAATCTCAAATGATCCAGGTGTAATAGGGATTGATCTTCTTAAAGAGCAAGAAGATTCTTTAGAATTGGTGAGTAATCTGGTATATTCACTTACTCCCAAAGATGGACGAGGTATACCAATCTGGTTAGATATTGTTGACGAAGAGGTTAGAATTAGCAATAAAATGATGGAGATGATCATTGACAATTACTTAGATCCTCGTTTGAAGCAGAGACTTTTTTATTCTAAGCGTTCAGATAGAGTTTATTAAAGCAATGTATAATTTATAATTGATAATTAAAGAAGATCTTAATTATTCATTATTAATTCAAAAAGAAAGGTGGATAAAGATGCAGGTAGTTGGTTTAACTACGCAGCAAGAAGTTTATGTTGCTTCTAAAGATCGAAAATTTAGAATTAATGAGATGTTAAAGATTGTAGATGAAAGTTTAAATATTCCTTTAGGAGAGGTAGTTGAAACTCAAGCATATAATAGGTATATTCCTTTATCCATTGATAAGGGCTTTGTGGATAAGGGGGTAATTGATTCATTACAGAGTATAGGCTATAATATTTCAGAAGATGAGATCAATATTGCCAAAGTACGTTTATTAGAAGAGGCTCCTTACCCAATCAAAACAGGATCAGATGTACTAATTCCTCATTTTAGTGAAGTTAAAGATTTATTAGTTAAAGAAGGGCCAGAAGAAGGACTTGTTTTAGGTGTGATTAGGGGAACTGAAGAAATGACAGCAGAGATGGATGAAGAGTTAAAAGACATAGCACCACTATATGAGAATGGTAATATAACTCCTCAAAATGGAGTTCCCTTCAACTTTAAAGTAAAGGCAATGCATCAATACCCTCATATTGGTATTATTGGTGGTTCTGGTTCGGGTAAATCTTTTGGAATGAGAGTAATTTTGGAGGAATTAATGAAGTTAAGAGTTCCTACTATAGTTTTTGATCCTCATTTTGAAATGGATTTCAGTGATTCTTTTAAAGATTTGGATGAGAAATATACTACGGATTTCGCTAAGGCTTTTGAAACTTTTCAGATTGGACAAGAGGTAGGAGTTAATTTTTCAGATTTAAGTACTAAAGACTTATCTGATCTATTAACTGCAGCAAGCCATCTAACAGATTCTATGATTAATGCTGTACAGAGCTTACATCAAAAAAAGGATAGCTTATTAACCTTTAAAGGTAGATTAGAAGATTTACAAAGGGCTCAGGAGCTAGGAAGAAATAGAATTGATCGTGATTTAAAAAATGGTGCTGTCCAAGGTGAGACTAAGGAGGAATACCATAAATATTTAGAGCTATTAGATGCTTATGGTAATCTGCCGGCTAGTTCTGTTAGTGGTATCGTCTGGAGGTTAGGACGTTTAGAAAGAGAGGGGTTATTTAGCAATAGTATTGATAAGATTGAATTAGGTATTAAAGATCGCAAATTAGTTGTTATTCAAGGGCCAATTTGGTTATTACAAGTATTTGCTACTTATGTATTGGGAACATTATATCGCAAGCGTAGAGACTACAAAGATGCACAATATCGACAACAAGAAGGAGAATATTTTCCACCTTTTGTTGTTGCTACTGATGAAGCCCATAATTTTGCCCCTAAAGGATATGATGCCCCTGCTAATAAAGTAATAAAAGAGATAGCTCAAGAAGGTAGAAAGTATGGTACTTTTCTAATATTAGCTACTCAACGTCCAACTTTATTAGATGAAACAGTAACTGCTCAATTAAATACTAAATTTGTTTTTAGAACTGTAAGAGCAACTGATATTGAAACTATTAAGCAAGAGACTGACCTAACTTCTGATGAAGCTAAAAGACTTCCTTATTTAAGGTCTGGTGATACCTTTGTATCTTCAGCTATTTTTGGTAGAACTTTGGCTGTAAGAATTAGATGCTCTAAAACTGAAAGTCCACATACAGAAAATCCTTTTGAAGAATTAAATAAACAGAGTGAAGTAGAGGATCAAAGATTATATGATGCTATTTTATATAGTTTGCCAATTAATAATACCAATATTCTTTCAAAATTAGAAGAAATAAATGAGAGATCAGATAGTATTTTAGATAGAAATACTTTAGAAAGTAAATTAGACCACTTAGTTGATAAAGGCAAGATTGGAGCAAAAGATTCTATCTTAGGTGGAAAGGTATATGAAGAAATAAATTAATTGAAGGTATTTAGTCTTTTGTAAATAATTATTAGGTAGAAGCTATATTTTAACAATCAATTAAGAAATAAAATCTAGTAAAAATTGATTTGTTATAGAGGTCAAAATAATTGTTTAACTATCTATTAACTAGTAATTCTAATTATATAGAGAGAGGAGTATTAAATTTGAAGAATAAAATAATTAATCTAATAAAGTTTAGGAGTTTAAGAATCAAATTCGTAGTTGCTGTGCTAGGGTCATTATTGGTTGGACCTTTTATTGCTGATAAGCTAAATGTTTTTATTAGTGGACAGTTTTCTGGTAGTGAGACCTCATTATTTGTTTCAACAATGATTGATACTGTTGTTGTAACGGGGGTTATCTTGTTTTTAACAAATAGAATGATTATCAAACCTATTAAGCAGATGGCTAATTTGACTAAAGAGCTTGCTGAAGGTAATCTTGATGTTGAAACAATGGAAGTCAAACGTAATGATGAAATTGGTTATTTACAGCAGGAGTTAAATCAAATGGTTATGAATATGAATCAAATACTGGAAAAAATTAATCTAACTACAGAAAATATTAATGATATTAGTGGTAATCTATCAACTGCTTCTGAAGAGTCTGGAAATATGGCAGAACAGGCTTCTTCATCTATTCAGGAAATAGCTAATAATTCACAAGTTCAAGTTAATTTAGTTAATGGTTTAACTACCAGCATAAAGGAGATGGCAGGAGATATAAGTACAGATCAAGGCCACTCAATTAAGGCTATTTCTAATGCAGCTAATGAAGGTACTGGGATTATTAATAACACAGTATCTACTATTACAGAGTTAACTCAAAGAATTAATAAATCTACAATAACAGTAGAAGAGTTAAATCAATTTACTCAGAGAATTAGCAATTTTGTTGGAGCAATTACTAATATTGCGGAGCAAACAAATTTATTGGCTTTAAATGCTAGTATTGAGGCTGCTCGGGCTGGTGAACATGGAAGTGGTTTTGCTGTAGTTGCAGATGAGATTAGAGAGTTAGCAGTGGAATCTAATACTGCTGCTGAGGATATTGTCGGTCTAATTAAAGAGATGAAAAAGAAATCAGAAACTACTGTTGATGAAATGAAGGTTGGTCAAGAAAAGGCTAATTCTAGCTTAAAGGCTATTAACCAAGCTGATGAAGCATTTGTAAATATCAAAGACAGAGTAGCTAAACTTGACCATACCTTAGTAGATATAACAGAGGTTATGAATGGAGTTGCTGATTTCACTGAAGGTATTTCAGCTGCAGCCCAAGAAGTTGCTGCTATTAGTGAGGAACAGTCAGCAGAGGCTCAACAGACTGCTGCTATAGCTGATAGTTTAGATCAAATAGTAGAAGATTTACAGGAGTTAGTAGAGCAAATAAGTCTATATAAAGAATAATAAACTTGACAAAGTTATTTTTATCTTGTATATTTTTAAATGAAGTAGACATAATAGAATTAATAAAAATATTATATACATGATAAATGCATTGAAGGGAAGAGTAGAGTTGATAAGTTCTAATCTTTGTAAGAACTTATCGCTCACGAAGGGTATTTAGATGTATTGAATAAGAATGTTATCTATATGATAAATGCATTGAAGGGAAGAGTAGATACCTAATCTATTTACAGAGAACTGGTGTAGCTGAGAACCAGAATAGTAAAGGTGTTGAAGATGGTCCTGGAGCTATATGGTTGAATCTTTAGTAGGTCATATCGGTTAACTACCGTTACTAGTTTAAAGAGTGGTCATACAAATTTGTATGGCAATTAGGGTGGTACCGCGACGAAATTTAACCTCTCGTCCCTATAGTAGGGATGAGAGGTTTTTTATATTTAATTGATAATGGAATATATACAATTGATAATTAAAAATTACATGTTAATGTTAGTTGTAAATTTCATAAACAAGGGGAGGAATTAAAATGAGTGACAAAACTTTTTATGTAACTACACCGATTTATTATCCAAATGATAAACTGCATATTGGTCATACCTATACAACTACTGCAGCTGATACAATTACGAGATTTAAGCAATTGCAGGGTTATGAAACAGAATTTATTACTGGGTCTGATGAGCATGGTCAGAAGATTCAAAAGAGTGCTGCTAAGCATGATATGTCTCCTAAAGAGTATGTTGATGGTATAGTAGAAACTTTTAAAGATTTATGGGAAAAATTAAAGGTCGATTATACTAAATTTGTTCGTACTACTAGCGATGATCATAGAGCAGATGTAGAGTATATCTTTAAGAAGGTCTATGATAAAGGTGATATTTATAAGAGTAAATATGAAGGGTATTATTGTACTCCTTGTGAGACTTATTGGACTGAAAGACAGTTAGATGAAGAGGGCAATTGTCCAGATTGTAACCGGGCAGTAGAATGGATGGAAGAAGAGAGTTACTTCTTTAAAATGTCTAAGTATCAAGATAGATTATTAGATTTTTTAAATGATAATCCTGATTTTATTCAACCAGCTAAGCGTCGCAATGAGATGATTAACTTTATCAAAGAGGGATTAGAAGATTTATGTGTTTCTAGAACAACTTTTGATTGGGGAATCCCTGTTCCAGTTGATGATGATCATGTTATTTATGTTTGGTTTGATGCTTTGACAAGTTATTTAACAGGTATTGATTGGAATAGAGATGAGGAGAAATTTAATAAGTTTTGGCCTGCTGATATTCATATTGTAGGTAAGGATATTTTAAGATTCCATACAATTATTTGGCCAACTATCTTAATGGCAGCAGATTTACCTTTACCTAAGAAGGTCTTTGGACATGGTTTCTTATTAGTTGATGGTGGAAAGATGTCTAAATCTAAAGGAAATGTAATTGATCCAGTTAAGTTAATTGATGATTTTGGTGTAGATGCTGTTAGATATTATCTTTTAAGAGAGATTGCTTTTGGTACTGATGGCTCTTATTCTACTGATAACTTTATTCAAAGAATTAACTCTGATTTAGCAAATGATTTAGGTAATTTATTAAACCGTACAGTAGCAATGGTAGATAAGTACTTTGGTGGAGTGGTTCCAGAAGCTAAGGTAGAGACTGAATTTGATGATGACTTAGAAGAAGTGGCGACTATTACTTTTAAAGCAGTCGAAGATAATTTAGAAAATTTACAGTTTAGTGTAGCTTTAGAAGAGTTATGGAACTTAGTTAGAAGAACTAATAAATACATTGATCAGACTACTCCATGGGTCTTAGCAAAGGATGAAGATAAGAAAGCTGAATTAGGAACAGTACTATATAATTTATTAGATAATCTAAGAAGAATTGCAATTGCTCTAGTACCCTTCTTACCTGAAGCACCAGCTAAGATGTGGGAACAATTAGGAATTAAAGATAGTTTAGCAGATCAAAGTTGGGATAATGTTAAATCAAAAGCTTTATTAGAATCAGGTATCAAGGTAAATAATGGAGATCCAATCTTCCCAAGAATAGATGCTGATGAATATTATCAAAAATTAGATAAAGAGAAGAAGGAAGAGCAAGCTAATAAGAAAGGGGATAATAAAATGTCTGAACAAGAATATATTACTTTTGATGAGTTTGGTAAATTAGAATTAAGGGTAGCTGAAGTATTAGAAGCAGAAAGAATTGAGGGAAGTAATAAATTACTTAAAGTACAGGTTCAATTAGGTGATGAGAAGCGTCAATTAGTTGCTGGAATTGCTAAGCATTATGAAGCAGAAGAGTTGGTGGGTAAGAAAGTAGTAATGGTTGCTAACTTAAAGCCTGCTACTATCTTTGGTGTTAAATCTAATGGTATGATTTTAGCTGCATCTAACGATCAAGGAGAATTAACGGTAACAACAGTTGATAGAGATATTGATAGTGGAGCACAAGTAAAGTAAGTTCAGTGACGAGTTACAAGTAACGAGTAAATAATTAAGAGCTTGTCACTTGTTACCCGTTACTAGTTACTGATTTAGGAGTGATATGTATGTTAATCGATACTCATGCACATTTAGATTTTGATCGTTTTGATAAAGATAGAAAAGATGTGATTCAAAGTTCCTATGATAATGGGATTAAGAAGATTATTAATGTTGGTGCAGATATGAAATCTAGTTATAATTCAGTTGAGTTAGCTAAAGAAAATGATTTTATTTATGCTAGTGTAGGAGTTCATCCCCATGAAGCAGAAGGGTTTAGTGAAGAAGATTATAATAAGTTAAAAGAGCTAGCTCAACATGATAAGGTAGTAGCTATTGGTGAAATTGGTCTTGATTACTACTATGATAATTCACCTCGTTTAGCCCAACAAAGGGTTTTTAGAAGGCAATTACAATTAGCTAAAGAAGTTGATTTGCCTATAGTTATTCATAGCCGTGATGCCAGAGAAGATACTTTAGAAATATTAGAAGAAGAGGCCAAGGATTTAACTGGGGTCTTACATTGTTATGCTTATGATTTAGAAACGGCAAAAAAGGTTATCGATTTGGGTTTTTATCTTGCTTTTGGTGGAGTGATTACTTTTAATAATGCTAAGGATCTAAGGAGGGTTGTTAAGGAGATTAGCTTGGAAAATATTCTAATAGAAACTGATGCTCCTTATCTTACTCCTGTACCATATCGAGGCAAGAGAAATGAACCTAGTTATGTAAAAGAAGTTGCCAAAAAGATAGCTGAGATAAAGGGGATAGATCTGTCAGAAGTTGCCAAGTATACAACTGAAAATGCTAAAGGATTATTTGGATTAGATTAAAGTTTAAGGGGTATTAGTTGCAATTGCAGTTAATACCCTTTTTCGAAAACATATTTAGTTAATTTTGTGTAATAATTCCTTGTTGATTATTATAAACTATTATGGAGGGATACTTATGACGATAAGTTATCAATTAGGAAATAGTTTATATCTTAACCTAACTAATAGATGTACTAATAATTGTAGATTTTGTGTTAGAAGATTTAAGAAAGGGGTAGGTGAGTATGATTTATGGTTAGATAAAGAGCCTACTTTTAAAGAAGTGATAGAATCAATAGGTGATGATGTTAAATATGATGAATTTATATTCTGTGGTTATGGGGAACCATTAATTAAGTTAGATCTGTTAAAAAAAGTAGCTAGCTATCTGAAAGAAAATTATCCTGAGATTCCTATTAGGATTAATACTAATGGACAGGCTAATTTAATTCATAATAGAAATGTTTTAGTAGAGTTAGAATCTATAATAGATTCTATATCCATTAGTTTGAATGCTCACAATGCTATTATTTATGAAGATATTTGTCAACCTCAACTTGATGAATCTTTTAAGCATTTGATTAATTTTATAATTGAAGCTACAGAATATATACCTAATGTTATAACCTCTATAGTAACTTATCCTGGTGTAGATGTGGATAAGTGTTTTAAGCTAGCGGAGAGATTAGGAGTTAAACTTAAAGTAAGAGAATTTTAATAAGTTTCTCAAGCTGCAAATACTAGCTTATCTTGGCTATATAATAAATAATAAACAAGTTATGAAAATAAAAAAATGGTAAAATAAGAAGGAGTTATTGCTTTAATATCGAAATTGTATTATAATAGAAGTGCAAACGATTTCACAATCAAGAAAAATTCTTCATCTAAATTATGTTTTAATAACTTATGATGGTTTCCTCTATAATCTTTTATAAGCTTACAAGGATGAGGATATTAATAAAATATTTCATGGTAAGAATAATAACTCTTACCTAAAATTTAATTATTTAAAGGGGGAACTACAGTGAAAAAGAGTATTTCAAGTATTTTAATTATTGTATTAGCACTATCATTATTATTGGTTGGGTGTGCTTCTAATGAGGAAGCTCAAAAGCCAACTGAAGAGAAAAAGCAGACTGAAGAAGTTGCTGAGAAAGCTAAAGGTTTAGATTTAAGAGAGGTTAAAGAACCAGTAACAATTAAGTTTTGGGAAATGGCTTATCCAAAAGTTGATGAGACATTAGATTCTTTAATTGCTGAATTTGAGAAAGCAAACCCTAATATTACAGTTGAAAGAACTCACATGGAAACAGAAGATTTAAGACAGAATACACAAACTGCTTTCATGGGAGGAAAAGGTCCTGATGTTGTAAGAAGTCCTTTTGACCATGTTGGTCCATTCTCAATTATGGGAATTGCTCAGCCATTAGATGATTTAATGAGCGATGAAATGAAAAATATGTACTTAGACAATGCATTACCAGGTATGACTTTAAACGGAAGTGTTTATGGAGTACCTGATACTATGGGTAACCATTTAACATTACTTTACAACAAAGACTTAGTTAAAGAAGTTCCACAAACTTGGGAAGAATTAATTGCAATGGCTAAAGACTTAACTGTAGATAAAGACAGCGATGGTAAACCAGATCAGTATGGATTAGTATATAACTTAAATGAACCATTCTGGTGGGTTGTTTTCCATGGAGGTTTTGGAGGTTGGGTGTTTGATGAAAATAATAACCCAACTTTAGATACTGAAGCTACAAAAGATGCTATGCAATTTGTTAAAGACTTAAAATTCAAGCATAATATTGTGCCAGATGAATGTGATTATAACTTAGCTGATAGTTTATTTGTAGAAGGTAAGGCTGCTTTTGCTATTAATGGTGATTGGTCTTATGGTAAATATCTAGAAGCAGATACTGTTGATTTAGGTGTTGCTCCTTTACCTAAATTCAAGAAAACTGGTAAATATGCTCAACCTATGACTAGTGGTACTGGTCTAATTATGATTTCTGAATTACCAGAGAATAAGAAGATTGCTGTTATGAAATTTATTAAATTTATGACAAGTAAAGATTCTCAAAAAGAACTTGTTGTTAAACACAAAGTATTACCAAGTAACGCTAGTGTATATGACTTACCAATTATTACAGAAGATCCAGTCATGCAAGGTTCTGCAGCACAGCTGAAAAATGGTAAGGCAATGCCTATTATTCCAGAAATGAGAGCTATTTGGGATGCTATTCGTCCAGTATTACAAAGTGTTATGGCAGGAGATTTAGATCCAGCTCAAGCACCTGCTAAGATGCAAGAAACTGCTGAAAAGAAAATTTCAGAGATGCAGTAATTATAGGTTAAAAAAACTTATGAGGGATGAATTTTCATCCCTCATAAATTTATAACTAAAGGAGAGATTCAAATGAAATCAAAGGAAGGGGTAATTAATAACTCAGGTATATCTAAATTTAAAGATACACTGAGGGAAAATCAATTTTCCTATTATATGTTAATGCCTGCATTTATTGTTGTGTTTTTAGTCGTAGTTTATCCGTTCTTTTATAATTTTAGATTAGCCTTTTCTGATTTGAATATGTATACATTTAGACCTTTTATTAAGCATGGAAAGCTAACTTATATTGGATTTCAAAATTTTATTGAGGTATTATCAAACAGTAAATTTTGGGTTGTATTTATGCGTACAGTTATTTGGACTACTATTAATATCATTTGTCATGTTGGTTTTGGAATTTTCTATGCTATCTTACTAAATCGTAACCTTAAATTTAAAGGTATTTATCGTACTCTATTAGTTATTCCGTGGGCAATACCGCAATATATTGTAGTTTTAGTCTGGAAAGGAATGTTTAATTATAGATATGGTGCTGTTAACTTATTTTTGACTAAGTTTGGGATAGAACCCATTTCTTGGTTAAGCAAGCCATTAACAGGTTTTTCTGCTGCTATTTTAGTTAATGTATGGCTAGGTATTCCTTTTATGATGATGATTGCTTTAGGTGGATTGCAGAGTATTGATCCTAACTTTTATGAAGCTGCAGATATAGATGGTGCAAATAATTGGCAAAAGATTAGACATATTACTTTGCCATTATTAAAACCAGTAATGGCTCCGGCAGTGGTGTTAGGGGTAGTTTGGACCTTTAATCAATTAAATGTTATCTATCTATTAACTTACAATACTTTAACTGATAAAATTGATATTTTGGTAACTTATGTATATCGTGCCGCCTTTGAATTCTATCGATATGGATATGCTGCTGCATTTTCTGTAGTAATATTCTTCATATTATTTATATGGGGAGTTAGCTTTATGAGATTAAATGAAGAAGAAGGGGGAAGATAGAAGATGGCACTTAATCATGATAGTAAATTGAAAAGATTTTTGATTCATTTGTTCTTATTAATTTCTGTAGTTATTGCTCTTTATCCGGCTTTAAGAGTATTTGGAACTTCTTTAAGACCAAATGATTCTTTGCATACAACTAGCTTAGCTATTTTCCCAGAAAATCCAACTTTCAACGCATATAAGAGATTGATTTTTGAATTAGATTTTCTAAAATGGTTAAAGAACAGTTTGATAGTATCTTTCTTTACTGTTGCTTTAGGAGTTACTTTGGCTTCTACTGCTGGATATGTATTTTCTCGCAAGAGATTTCCAGGTAGAAGAGCAGGTTTAATGTTCTTTTTAGTAACTCAAATGTTTCCAGCTACAATGTTAGTTTTGCCACTATTCTTATTGTTAGCTAAAGTGGGATTAACTAGTGATGATATTGTAATACCTATCTTGGGGATGGCAAAAGCCCATATCGGATTAATAATTATGTATTCTACAACTGCTTTACCGTTGTGTGTATGGCAGATGAAAGGATATTATGATACTATTCCTGATAGTTTAGAAGAGGCTGCTTTAGTAGATGGTTTAGATCAATTTCAGGCCTTTTATAAAATAATATTACCTCTAGCTACTCCGGCATTAGTTATTACTACATTATTTACTTTTATGACTGCTTGGAATGAATATATGATTGCTAGAGTTATAATGACCGATGAGAAATTATACACTTTGCCAGTAGGTTTGACAAAATTAGCTGGTGATTTTAATGTAGAATGGTCAACTTTCTCAGCTGCGTCTGTATTAATTATGATACCAGTAATGGCTCTGTTTTTAGGTTTGTCTCGTTATCTAGTTGGCGGATTAACATTAGGTGGAGTGAAGGGTTAGAACTATTAAGCCATAGACAATTGTCTATGGCTTAATTATTTGTAAAACAAATAGAAATAAATTATCGGTTTAGAGAGGAAGATAAGAATGCCTACTATTAAAGATGTGGCAAAAGACGCAGGAGTATCACCTTCTACTGTCTCTAGAGTTATCAATGATCATCCTAGAATAAGTAATGCAACTAAGAAAAAAGTTAAAAAATCAATGAAGAAGATTGGATATCATCCAAATATTATTGCTCAAAGTTTAGTTAAGCAGAAGACTAATACTATAGGATTAGTTATGCCTTATTCGGCTGAGGAAGCTTTTGCTAATCCTTTTTATTCAGAAATATTACGAGGGATTGGAGCTGTAGCCCAAGAAAAAGGTTATAGTATATTATTGATTACTTGTGATGGACAAGAAGAGGTAGAAGCAAGTCTGCGAGCAGTTAAAAGTAAATTAGTAGATGGAATATTAATTCTAAGAGCTAAAAAAGATGATATTCTTCTAAAAAAACTTAGGGAAGCGGAAGTTCCTTTTGTTATAGTTGGACGACCTGAAGATGCTGATAAACATTACTGGGTTAATAATGATAACATTAAAGCTAGTAAAAATTTAGTCCAACATTTAATCGATTTAGGCCATAAAGATATTGCTTTGATTACTGGTGGTAGCGAGTATATAGTTTCCCAAGATAGATTAGATGGATATAAATTAGCCTTAAAGGAGAATAAAATAAAGTATAATCCTGAATATATAATTCATATTCATGGTAATGAAGAGATAATTTCTAAGAATACTAAAAAGTTATTAAAGAAAAATCCTGACTTAACTGCAATCTTTGCTGTAGATGATTTAATGGCGTATCGTTCTATATTAGCGATTAAAGAGTTAGGTTTGAAAGTTCCTGAAGATATATCAGTAGTTGGATTTAATAATAATCCTTTATCACAATTGATAACTCCATCATTAACTACTGTAGATATTAATACCTACCAACTTGGTGAAGAAGCAACTAGTATCTTAATAAATGTTATAGAGAATAAAATATCAGAATATTATCATAAGATAGTAGAAGCAAATATTATTATTAGAAATTCTTGTGATAAGATTAAGTTTTAAATTATAAATTTTTATGGTTGGATAAACTAAAGAAAAGAGTTAATTAAGGGTGATAGTAAAGTGATAAAAGAGGTAATTGTAGTTGAAGGAAGAGATGATGTAGATGCAATAAAAAGGGCTGTTGATGCTGAAGTTATTATAACACAAGGTTTCTCTTTGTCTTCGAATGTAATAAAAAGAATAAGGCTAGCTCAAAAAAGAAAAGGTGTTATTATCTTTACTGATCCTGATCATGCTGGTAAAATGATTAGGAGGAGAATAAAGAAAGCTGTACCTGGTTGTAAGGATGCTTATTTATCACAAGATAATGCTAGTAAAGCAGGAGACATTGGAATTGAGAATGCTAGCCCAGATGCTATTAGGGAGGCCTTAGCCAAAGCTAAAGCAGATCACCAAGAAGCAGATCAGCTTTTTATTAAGGATGATTTAGTTGCTCTTGGTTTAATAGGTGGTAGTGAATCCAAAGAATTAAGAGATAAGGTTGGTAATGAGTTAGGAATTGGGTATGCTAATGGTAAACAATTTTTAAATAGACTAAATAATTATGGAATTACTAGAGAAGAATTCATATCAGCATTAGAAAAGTTTAATTGAGGTGTTAATAATGGAAATTGCTAATCCGAGTAATACAAAAGAGATTTTAAGGAAACATAACCTAAACTTGAAGAAGAGTTTAGGTCAGAATTTTTTAATTGATAATAATATCTTAGATAAAATAGTTGAAACTGCTAATTTAACAGAAAATGATACAGTTATTGAAATTGGCCCCGGGATTGGTTCTTTAACTCAAAAGATGGCCAAAGTAGCCAATAAAGTCATTGCTGTTGAGTTAGATAATAGATTGATTCCTGTATTAAATGAGATCTTTGAGGGGTATAATAATGTGGAGATTGTTCATGGTGATGCATTAGAGGTTGATTTTTCTCAGTTGGTAGAGGGGAGTTTTAGAATTGTTGCTAATCTGCCTTATTACATTACTACTCCAATTATTATGAGACTGTTAGAAGAAGATTTTAACGTAGAAGAGATTGTTGTTATGGTACAAAAAGAAGTAGGAGAGAGAATGGTAGCCAGCCCAGGAGGTAAGGATTATGGTATCTTATCTATTGGTGTGCAATATCATACTAAAGCTGAAATATCCTTTATAGTTCCACCTTCTGTATTCATACCACAGCCTAAAGTTGAATCTGCAGTTATTAATTTAAAGGTTGATAAAAAGGCTGCTGTAGATCTTATAGATGAAGACTTCTTCTTTAAGATTGTTAAATCAGCTTTTCATCAAAGAAGAAAAACGATTAGAAATTCTTTGACTAAAGCACCATATATTAATTTAAGTAGAGATCAAGTTGATCAAGCCTTAGAAGAGGTAGGTATTGATTCTAGAAGAAGAGCAGAGAAATTAAGTATTGAACAATTTGCTAAATTGAGTAATGTTTTATTTGGATTATATAGAAGTAAAGAATAATTTTGAATAAATTTATTTTTTATTTATACTTAAGTTTTAATATCGATATTTAAGAAAATATTACTTAATATGTCTAGAATATTTGAATTTTGATATGTTTTTTGTTATAATTATCTATTTGACTTGTCAAATAATATTTGGTATAATTAGTAATAGTAATTCCAGAAGGGTGGGTCAAGATGTCAGATAACATTTTAAAGCAAATTAAGAGTGACTTAGACTCCTTTGTTGGAAAAAAGGTGAGATTAAAAGCTAATCAAGGGCGACGTAAGATTATTGAAAAAGAAGGAATTTTAGAACAAACATACCCTAAAGTTTTTGTTGTAAAAGTTGATGAAGATCAAACTCCTCGGCGTATATCATATAGTTATGCTGATGTATTAACAGAAACTGTTGAAGTGAAAATTAAAGAAAATAATATGAAAATTGGCTGTATTAGTGTCTGATTTTTTAAAAAACACTGTGTACTATATAGTACACAGTGTTTTTTTATTTTTACAAAAGCTTTCTAATATTTAATTAATAAATTTTTATTCTCTCTTTCACAAAAGTATTATTAGTGAATATACTGTATTAGTTGAAAGGGGGGATATGAAAGAATGGGAGATATTAGGGAAATAATAAATAAGTACTTAGATAATATACTATCATTAGATAATGTAGTAGGTGTTGGTCAGGGATATAAAGAAGTTGGTGGCAAGAGAACTGATGAAGAATGTGTAGTTGTTTTAGTTGAGAGCAAGGTAGGAATTACAGATTTAGATGAGCAACATCTTATACCTCAAACTATAGGTGATAAGAAAACTGATGTTATTGAAGTTGGTAAGGTGGAACTATTGAGTAATAATGATAAGGTTAGAGTGACTAAATTAAGGCCTGCTCAACCTGGTATTAGTATTGGACATTACAAGATTACTGCAGGAACCTTTGGGGCTGTAGTTAAAGATAACAAAACTGGTGAACCTCTTATTTTGTCTAATAATCATGTTTTAGCCAATATTACTAATGGTAATGATGGTAGGTCTAAAAAGGGTGATCCTATTTTACAGCCTGGTAGTTATGATAGTGGTAATGAAGAAGAAGATACAATTGCTCACTTGGAACGATTTATACCTATTTACAATGATCAACCACCTACTTGTCCATTAATGTTTGGTTTAAATAGATTATTAAAAGGATTTAGCAAAGTCATTGGAGCCCCTTATGAAGTAAAGCCATCAGCAGTGGAAAATAAGGTTGATTGTGCAGTTGCTAAACCTAAAAGTCCAAATTTAATTGATACTGAAATTTTAGGGATTGGAGAAGTACAAGGCATATCTGAACCTGAATTAAGAATGTTAGTAAGAAAAAGTGGTCGAACAAGCGGAGTAACATCAGCTAGAATAAAGGCTGTTAATGCTACTATTAAAGTACAACTATCGGAATCAGAATCTGCTGTATTTACAGATCAAATTATAACTGATCCTTTTTCAAAACCAGGAGATAGTGGTTCTTTAGTTCTTAATGAGAAGAATGAAGCTGTAGGATTATTGTTTGCCGGGTCAGAGAAGAGTACAATTTGTAATAAGATAAAGAATGTCTTGGAGGCATTAAAAATAACCTTTTAATATTTGTTATTGGCAGACTTTTGTCTGCTTTTTTATTTTTTATAAATTCATAAAAAATATATGATTTTTTATCATATTACTACCAGAAGTTACATTCTCTTTTAGAATTCTTCTATGTTATAATAAAATTAAATATAGTAAGTACAGGGGGGAGTAGATGAATCTAAAAGGTATAATAAGTTTCTTTCTTATTTTTGCATTAATTTTACCAACAGTAATTATCTTTACTGTAGATACTGTTTATGCATTTGAAGGATTAAGTTTTAATAATAGTATTTTAGATATTTTAAAAGGTATATTAGCAATATTTTTCTTAGGTAAGATGGTAGATAAAGGTGACGAGAGTCAAGAAGTAGTAACGGATTCTAGTCCTCCAGAGGATAATAATGAAGGTGGTTTCGTCGAGGTAGTTGAAGCTCAAGGATGGACAGAGATTGACATATCAGATATTAATGTTACAGGTCTTACACGAGATGAAAAAAATATGCTTGATTTGATTAACAGAGAAAGGTTAAAACATAATCTAGATCCTTTAAAGGTTGATATGAGATTAGTTCAAATTGCTAGAGCTAAAAGCAAAGATATGGTTGTTAATGGCTATTTTAGTCATTACCCTGAAGATGGCATCTTTGCTAAAGGTCCTTTTTCAGTAATGAGAGATTTAGGTATTGATTATTATTTGGCAGGTGAAAATCTAGGGGCTGGCCCACAGGTAGATATAGTACATCAGAATTTAATGGATAGTCCAGCACATAGAAGAAATATATTACATCCTGATTACACTCATATAGGTATTGGAATTATTAATGGGGGAGACTATGGAAAAATGTTCTCTCAAGAATTTGCTAACTTAGGATATTAAAATAGAATATCAGGAGAAATTGAAGTAGTAGCTTAATATTAAGCTACTACTTTTTTTATTAGATATTATCTTGTGGTTAGAATATAGATTTATCTTTTTAACAATATTTTTCTCTAATTCATAGAATATACCAAAATACCAAAGGAGGTAGTTAATCAATGTTTTATCATCTGATAAGGTTTATATTTCTTATATATATAATTATGGTTAATATATACATTTACTATAATTTACATCTATATTCTCTATTTAATAGCCTTTCTAAGAAGAGATATGCCAAGATGGAAGATCTTAATATTGATGAAATTAAGGCAGCTTATATTAAATTATTTGATCAAAAATATATTAGTTAAATTTTATTAACAGATTTGTTTACTAAGTCATAGTATGTATTAGTTTAAAGAAAGGAGGGTGAGAGATATGGATGAAGTTGAAGGAATGCGCAGACATGAAGATGATCGTAGACATGGTGGCTGTAAAAAAGATGTTGATTTTGCAGATATAATTAAGGATTTAATAAGTGAAAATATCGTAGTTATAGTAAAATCAGGAGGAGCATGTGATGATGTTGTTTGCTGTTGTGCTTGGGAAGGAACTTTATGTAGCATAGGAGAAGACTTTATTTTACTAATTGGTGAAGAAGGTAAGATCTACATCCCAGTAGATGCAATAGCAGCTATTATTGAGGATTGCTAAGTGATTTTTAAAGGGGGTAGGTTTTAATCTACCTCTTTTTTATTAACAAAGTTTAGATAAAAATCATATTATGTATTAACTAAATTTGAAAGGAGGTAAAAGAGATGGCTAAAATTCAAAGTGGTTGTAAAAATGATGTTGAATTTGCTGATATAATAGAAGATTTATCAGGAGAAGAGGTAGTTGTTATAGTAAAATCAGGAGGAGCATGTGATGGTGTTGATTGCTGTTGTGCTTGGGAAGGTCTTTTATGTAGTGTAGGTAGAGATTTTATCTTCTTAATTGATGATGGAGAGAGAATTTTTATTCCAGTAGATGCAATAGCAGCAATTATTGAAGATTGCTAATTAATGTTTAAAGGGGTAGTTTTTATCTACCTCTTTTTTTATTAACAGATTGCTACATATATTCATAGTATATATTAGCTTAAATGAAAGGGGGGGAAGATATGTCTGAGTTTAATAAAGGATGTATGAATGATAATGAATTTGAGGATATATTAGAAGATTTAAGTGGTGAGTTTGTAACTGTTATAGTAAAATCTGGAGGCACATGTGATCAAGAATATGGCTGTGGATGTCATAGTGAAAATGGTAACAAAGAGGAAGTAGAGTGTTGTTGTGCTTGGGAAGGTCTTTTATGTAGTATAGGTAGTGATTTTATCTTTTTAATTGATGATGGAGAGAGAATTTTTATTCCAGTAGATGCAATAGCAGCAATTATTGAAGCTTGTTAGCATAAGCAACAAATTAAAGGTAATAAAATTTTATTACCTTTAATTTGTTAACATCTAAGTATAAATAGACATATTATATAGTGTTTTATTAAGTCTCTTTTAGAATAGAAGGGAGGGATAGTATGGATATAGAGTCCAATGAAGTTGATATTGACTTTGATAATTTGGACATTGATATTGATGAAAAGGATTTCTTACAGAAATTAGCCAATGTGATTTCAAAGCGAGAAGAAGAGATTGAAATGATTGAAGAGGAGAAGGAAAAAGAGAAAAGAGAAGAAATGGAAAAATTAGAGTCGATGGAATGTATTAAAGGTATGGATTTTGAAGAAATATTAGAAGATTTAAGAGGGGAATTTGTAACCATAATAATTAAGTCTGGAGGAAGATGCAATGGAGTAGAATGTTGTTGTGCTTATGAAGGACTTTTATGCCAATTAGGAAGAGATCTGATTTTATTAATTGCTAGTGGAAGAAAGATCTTTATTCCAATAGATGCTATAGCAGCGGTTATTGAAGAAGATTAATTTAAACATATTTATTTTAAGAGGTGGTAATACTACCTCTTTTTTTATGTGTGCCTCGTAGATTTAGTAAACAGTAGGTGAAAATCCTATCCATGCTGTTTTCGCCAGTACGGTGTGTGAAATCAACAGTAGCAGGGTGTCTACCGTGAGGTAGAATCTGAAGAGTTTGAGATGAGCAATCAGTCCGGAACAATATGTGAACCAGAGGTGGCATTTAGCTTTGGCGACCCGCCATAAAAACGGGGAAGTCCAATGTTAGCTTGGGGCTCTGTACAAAGGAGAGACAGGTAGCGCTGGTAAATACGTGTAACTGGAAGTGCCCATGTTAGAAAACTAGGTGTGATTAGGGTCGGAATGATTGTAGGGTTTACGTAATTGACCGAGGGAATCTCTAATATAATTCTTTATAGAAATCTATAGAGATAAGTGATGGTATAACTCCAACAGGAAAGCCAGAGTGATGATATATTAGAGTTCAGAAGATATCATAGTAGTGAAAAAAAAATCAACGAAAGTTGATTATAGCGAAGGATATCTAGGTTATTGAAGTTTAAGATTTGATTACTAATGATATCTTAATTTTGAGTGGTTTAAACACTAGTACTATAGTGGGTTCTAGTAGAATTACAAACAGGAAATCATAACTGTAAAGTATGGATAACCTAGAGAACACCATAACCTAAGTAATGGTAAACTGAGAGGTGCGATTGGTGAGAGCTTAGAGACGTGCTCAGGAGTGCTATGAATATAGGGATTAAGATATTAAGGTGAGACAGGAAGAACTAGTAAGTAGTGAAGTTAGGATAGGTGTTAAAATTTCGAACTCTATATAGTTTGAAGGATAAAATCACAAAGAAATTTCACTTATATATTGCAGGACAAAAAGTACTGGATAATGGTGGCTGTGGTGGAGTTGATAATGTAAGCATAGAAGAGTTTAAAAATAATTACAAGATGAATATGCGAGAACTTCATAGACAGCTGATAGAGAATACTTACGAGCCATTACCAGTGTTACGGACGTACATTTCCAAAGGAAATGGAGAAAAGAGACCACTAGGTATTCCAGTAATCAAAGATAGAATTGCTCAACAAGCAGTGAGGCAAGTACTAGAAATATACTTTGAGCGAGAATTTTGTGAATGTTCCTTTGGTTTCAGACCTAATAGGTCTGCTCACGATGCGATAGAAAAGATAGAGAAATATAAAGAACAAGGTTACTACTGGGTGGTAGACGCAGACATTAAATCTTATTTTGATACTATAGACCATGAGTTATTAATGGATTTTATAGCGGAATATATAAGTGATGGTTGGGTATTAGATATTATCAGGTCATGGCTGACAATTGGAGTTATGACTGAAGAAGGTAGAGAAGAAACTAGAGAAGGGACACCTCAAGGAGGTGTCATCTCTCCTCTATTAGCTAATATCTATTTACATTACTTTGATAAGAAAATGACTCGTCGAGGTTACAAAATAGTCCGCTTTGCTGACGACTTTGTAATCTTAACTAAAAATAAGCGCAAAGCAAAGAGAGCGTTAAAAGTTACCCGTAAAATTATAGAGGATGAATTGAAGTTGAAACTTCATCCTCGTAAGACGGTAGTAACTAACTTTTATGATGGATTTGAATTTCTAGGATTCAAATTTCACCATTCTGAATACAAGAGACCTAAAGATAAAGCAATAACAAAATTCAAAAACAAAGTAAGAAAGATTACTAGAAGAACTAGACCTTTTCCTGTAGAAGTAATAATTGCAAAATTAAATCCAGTTTTGAGAGGTTGGGGTAACTATTTCAAGATAGGAAATGTGAAGACTTTGTTTACGAGGTTGGATAAATGGATTAGAATGAGAATGCGTTCGTTTATCGAAAAGAAAAAGGCGATAATGTATCAAAATTATCGCTTTTCAAATAGTTATCTAAGAGATAAAGGACTTCAATCATTACTTACTGATGTGCTCTAATTAAGGGTAAAATATACATCTATGGTAACATAGAGTCGAAGACTTACTCTCTGATAAGGAGCACCAATAACCGAAAGCTGTATACGGGAAAACCGTACGTACAGTTTGACAAGGGGTCCCAGCCGTGAGGCTGGTCCTACTTTATTAACAGATTATAATTGCATTACATAATATAAAATATTATGAGTTGTTTTCAAGGTTAAAAATTATTTTTTAGAATTATTAACTTATTTTAAAGAGGTGACAATTATGGAATTGGATTTAAAGGAAGCGGAGGAATTAGAAGGTTTATTAGAAGAAATCATGATGGATTTAATAAATAATAAATCTAAATCAAGCTCTAATTCCCCTATTCCATCGTTGAATAGTTTTTCTAGGAATAATAAAGTTAGAATTACAGAGAAAGAAGTTATAGACTTATTAAATACTTTAAATGAATTGACTAATAGTTCAAATTCAAAAAATAGTTTAGGTACAAATAGGAGAAAATTTAGAAGGGAGAAAGAAAAGGTGAGCAAAAAAGAAGTAGAAAATATTAAAAGTGAACTTAAAGAATTTATTAGTAATGAGTTAGCTGATTTAGAAAATGGAGAAGTTGAAACTAAAAATATAAATATAAGTAAAAAGAGTAAGCTTTTCAAAGAAGAATTAGATATACATTGGAAAAACTTCGATTACATAGATGTTATTATTGTATCAGGGAGTGAATGTTGTGAGATTTCTGGAATATTATGTGGTGTTTACAATGATTTTATTATCATAGTTGATGAAGGAGATAAAATTAAAATACCTATTGATAAAATATCAGCTATTAAATTATCTAGTGACAATAATAAAAGAAAGAAGAAAGATGACCAGAAGGGAATAGATACTAAAAGTGAATTAACAGAACAGAGCATTAATGATCATTTAGAAGAAGTAGAAAAAGATGTTCATAATGATGAAAAAGAGGTAGATGCACCAGCTGCTGAAAAAATTAAAAGTTCAGATTATGATTTAGATAAGGTAAATGAAATGGATAATCAAGCTGATGATTTAAAAGATAATTCAGATAAAGATGAATCACAGCATTTAAAGGTACTATAAATGCTTAATATTTAGTTTTTGTTATTATACCTCTAGAGCTGAGGTGTTTTTATGTTTAAGGGCATATATTGAATATTTAAAGAAAGTAAATCAAAGAGTTTAATAAATCATTTTTGGTAAATTAAAGTTTTATTAAATATTTATTTAACACTTTATAATAATTTTCCATATTATGTAGTAGTTAATCAAGAAAGGAGGTAAGTATATGTGTAGAAGATTCAAGAAAAGGAAGAAGAAAAAGAAGAAAGATTTAATGGAAAAGATAAAAGAAAAGAAGAAAGAAATGATGAAAAGAATGAGAGATAAGAAGATGAAGAAAAAGGATAAAAAGAGATGTAGAGACAGAGAAGAAGATAGATGCAGAGACAGAGAAGAAGATAGATGTAGAGACAGAGAAGAAGATAGATGTAGAGACAGAGAAGAAGATAGATGTAGAGACAGAGAAGAAGATAGATGTAGAGACAGAGAAGAAGATAGATGCAGAGACAGAGAAGAAGATAGATGCAGAGACAGAGAAGAAGATAGATGTAGAGACAGAGAAGAAGATAGATGTAGAGACCAAAAAGACGGTTATAAATTGATAGGGAGATTAAAGCGATTATCACTTGATGATCAGTTAGTCACTATAATTCTTAAATCTGGAGGAGCATGTGATGGTGTAGATTGTTGTTGTGCACAGACTGGCTGTTTATGTAAGGTAGTAGATAACAAGTTTATTATTTTAGTAGTTTGTGAAGGGGAGTTTTGTAATAAGATTATTATTCCAATTAAGAGTATAGCTGCTATAGTTGTTCCTAGAGATGATTGTTAGATATAATTGATAAATAATAATATAAGTTTCTTAATATTTGATAGAAATGAGTTATCTTTTTAAGATAACTCATTTTATTTTGTTAACTTAGATTAAAGAAAGGATTTATTGATAGTGTACAATATTGTGTGTAAATGTCCTGAGGACATTAAGAATTAAAACAGAAAAAGGAATCCTCTTTAAAATGGTTGAAATAATTGTTATCCCAAACAAAACTCAACCTTAAGGAGGATTCCCTATGAATAGTATAATAGAAAATCTATTATCAGGTCAAGAAAATTTAGATAACAACTTAGACAGTCTTTTATTAAATTTAATTAAAAACTTTTTAGAACTATTACTTCAAAGTGAAATTACTGAATTTCTAGGCTATCAAAAATACAACACTAAAGGTAATAATTCAGGAAATAGTCGTAATGGTTCATATAATCGTGGTCTTCACACTAAATACGGTAAAATTGAAAACTTAAATATACCTAGAGATCGTAATGGTGAATTTAATACTGCTCTTTTTCAACCTCATCAAACACGTGATCAACTCTTAGAAGAGATGATTGTAATGATGTACGCTAGAGGGCTTTCGACTAGAGATATTGCTGATGTTATTGAAAAAATGTATGGTCATCATTATTCACCGTCTACTATTAGCAATATAACTGACATTGCCATTGAAGAAATTGAAAAATGGCGTAATAGAAAGTTGAAAGAACGTTATAGTGTAATTTTTATTGATGGAACAAGTGTTAAAGTTCGTCGTGACCATGTAGATAATGAATCAATCTATGTTATTATAGGCATTGATGAAGAAGGATATAGAGAAATCCTTGATTTTTATATAGCACCTACTGAATCTGCTAGTGTTTGGGAAGAACAATTATCTAAATTAAAATCTAGAGGTGTTCAACAAGTATTACTTGGTGTTATTGATGGTCTACCAGGCTTAAGAGATGCATTTTTAAAAGTATTTCCTAAAGCTGATATCCAAAGGTGTGTAGTTCATAAATTACGCAATACTGCTTCAAAGGTTCGTAAAAAGCATCTAGAAGATATTATGGATGATTTAAAGCCTATTTATAAAGCTTTGACTCTAGAGCAAGCTGAAAAAGCTTTAAATGAGTTTATAGCTAAGTGGCAATCAATTTATCCAGAAGTAACTGATAGTTGGTTAGATGATAAATATGATCTTTTAGCTTTTTATAAATATCCAGAATCCATTAGAAAATCTATATATACTACAAACTGGATTGAAAGAACTAATAAAGAAATTAAGAAAAGACTTAAACCCACCAATAGTTTACCAAATATAACAGCAGCAGAAAAATTAGTTTATCTTACAGTTATTAATTATAATGACCGTTGGTCTCAACGACGAATGAAAGGTTTTTTGCAAGCTAAGGATGACATTATTCAACTTTTTAAAGAGAGATACCAATGATTTCTTAAATCTATTTACACAAAACATTTGACATCATCAATTTATTTGAACAGAGATAGTTTTTAGAATGATAATAATTGGGGATTAATTTATTTTTATAATTGATTATATTCTATTATCTATAGACATATTATTAATAATATAAAAGAATTTATGATGGTTAAGTAAGTCTGGTATTAACAAAATATTAGGTTAACTAATATAATAAATAGTTGGCCTTTAAGATTGCTCTATAATTATAAATTAAGTTTTTTATAATAATATAGCTGATTTTTTAAATTAAAAAGAATTAATAGGGAGGATATAGAATGGAATTGTTAAGACCAATTAAGTTACCTAAAAAGTATGAATTAAGAATGAGAAAAGAAATTAATATTCAAATTGCTTATTTATTTAATTCTGCTCAAGAACAGATTCCAGGTTATTTATCTATTATGGTTAATGACTATGATATCGATTACAAAGAGATTAGATTTTTTGGAGTTGAAAGGCATGGAGATAAGGTTTTGGGAAAAGGGGTAAGCCCTTCTCATATTGGAAATAGTGATGATGGAGAATTTATATTATTATTTGATATTAGTAAGCTTATTGCAAATAAACAATTCACTCCAAAGACAAGTGAAGGGGTTATTACATTAGCAGGTGAAGAAATAGGAAGAAATAAGATAGATATAAATCCTGCTATTTATATAGGGTAGTTAAAATATAATATTTTTAACTTAGATAGATATATTTTATTTGGATTTAATATCAGAGAGCTACCAATTATAATTGGTAGCTCTCTGATATTATTTTTTCTCCATCAGAAGTAAAAAAGTTAAATACTAACTTATCTTTATAAAAATATTTATTGGTTATAGTAAATAAATGACAACTATTAGGTATTGGATTGCCAATTATCTGTACATTATAGCCGCGATAATAAATATCTTCTGCTTTTAAACCTATTAATAGTATTAATAAATTATTAGAAAAAGATATATTATTGAGATTATAGTTGATATTAAAATTATTTAATATATTGGTGGCATCGTTAGGGTTATTAAAGATGTATAGTTTGGTTTTATGTTTATTATTTAAATTTGTTTTAAATAATTTTGTATCAATATCAAGGGGAATATATTCAACTGCTGGATATGGTAATATTTCATCAGGATACCCTAAAGTCATAAAATCACCTCCTTATTATATGTATATGAATATTTATCAAGATACTATTATCCAATAATTGTAAGTTGCTATTATGCACATTTTTAATTGTGTCGCATATATTTATAAATGAAGGTAGTTTAGTAAAAGGAAGGAGGAATAAGATGGCAATTAATTTCAAAGAGGAACAAGTTAGAGTTGAATATGTAATTGGAGAAGATACAGTAAGAGAATCCCAGACTAGAGAGCTTGAAGTTCCAGGTGAGAAACCAAATATAGAGCGTGTATTAGAAGTTAATACTGAGGTAGTAAATGTAGATTATACTGTAGAAGATGGTGGAGTAGACATTCTTACTACAATTGAAGTTGGGGTAATGTATGTAGCAGCACCAACTCCTGATTTAGATCCAGAAGAATATGATGATCAGCCAGTACATTATTTCCATGACCAAATAGAAATTCCTAACTTTGTTGACATTCCAGAAGCAGAAGAAGATATGAGTGCATATGTCGATGTAGATATTATCAGAGCTAGTTATAGTTTTGATCCCGATGAAAATAGAATTGTAGATGTTACAGTAGTTCTTAAAAAGTTTGTCAAAGTATTGGATTATCGCCAGATAACTATTATCAGTGATGTCACAGGAATACGTAAAGAGTTGGTTGAGAAGGAATTATTGAGGATTGAAAATGTAATTGCTGAGGATACCTATAGTGTTGTTGTAGAGGGGATTTTAGATGTACCAGCAAATAAGCCAGAAATCGAAAGGATTCTCAAGGTCACTGGAGGATTAGTAGAGAATGAAACTGCTACTGTTACAGATGGTGGTGTTATTGTTGATGGTGAATTCCAAGCTGGTATTATGTATGTAGCTTTAGAAGATAATCAACCAGTACATTTTGCTGAAGGAACTTTTGATATTAGTGAAGTGGTTGATCTTCCTGGAGCAGAAGAAGGTATGACAACCTATACTAATATTAATGTTAAAAGATGGGATTATACTGTTAGAGAAAATGATGCAGGAGAGGCTAAAGTAGTAGAGGTAAGAGCTGTAGTGGAAATTTTCGTTAAAGTTTTAGAGCCACGCCAGATTATGGTTGTTACTGGAATTGATAGTGATAGAGTTGAAGTTGAAGAAGCCTTGCTTAGAGTAGAAGAAGTAATAGGTGAGAATACAGTTGGTGAAACTGTGACTAAAGAACTTATTGTACCAACTAATAAACCTAATATTGAGGAAGGTGGAATTTTAGAAGCTAGTGCTCAATTAGAGGATGTAGCTTGCGAAGTAGAAGATGGTGGAGTTTTAATTACAGGTAATATCAAGGGTGGAATTCTTTATGTAGCAGCACCAACTCCTGATTTAGATCCAGAAGAATATGATGATCAACCAGTTCATTACTTCCATGATGAGAGATCCTTTGATAACTTTGTAAATATTCCTGAAGCAGAAGCAGGAATGTCTTGTTACAAGGATGTAATCATCAAAAAAGTTAGAGCTACTAGAACTAGTTCTAGGACTGTAGATTTAGTGGTTACTTTAAGTAAATTTGCTAAGGTTACCAACTTTAGACAGCTCACTATTGTAACAGATATAGTAGTGGTATCTCCTGTTGTTGATCAAGATGAATGTGAACGTCCTTCAAGAGTTATTTATGTAGTTCAACCAGGTGATACTTTATACAAAATTGCACGCCGCTATAGAACAACAGTAGATGCAATTGTAGAAGCTAATGATATTTCTAATCCAGATGTTTTAGAAATAGGTCAGAAGTTAATTATACCAAGATGTATAATCGATGGACCTAGAGGATAGATAAAAAGCTGTAGGATTAATCCTACAGCTTTTTTTATTTGTTTGGAACTTCCATAATGATTGGCATAATCATTGGATTTCTACGAGTTTCATTATAGATAAAGTCTCTTAAAGGATCTTTAATTTTGGTTTTTAGAGTAGACCAATCTGTAATATTTTTCTCTTGACATTCATCTAAGGCTTTAGTTAATCGGCTTTTAGCTTCTTCAATTAACTCTTGTGACTCCTTCATATAAACAAAGCCACGAGAGATAATATCAGGACCTGCTAATACCTTTCCTGTTTTACTTTCAATTGTAACAACTACAATTATAATACCATGTTCTGATAGAATTCTACGATCTCTTAGTACTATATTACCTACATCACCAATACCTGTACCATCAATTAAAACTTTACCAGTTGAAATAGAAGAAGCAAAATAGGCTTTATCTTCGCTAACATTTAATCTACTACCATTTTTAGCAATGAAGATATTCTCTTCTGGGATGCCTACTTCTTGGGCTAAGGTAGAATGGTGATAAAGATGACGATATTCACCATGTACTGGTACAAAATATTTTGGTTTAATCATATTAATCATCATCTTTAGTTCTTCTTGATAAGCATGCCCAGATACGTGTACATCTAACTCTCTTCCATAGATTACTTTGGCTCCTTTTTCAAAGAGTTTATTAATTGTTTCGCCTACAGACCTTTCATTTCCTGGGATAGGAGTTGCTGATAATAGAACAGTATCACCTTTATGAAGGTTAATTTGTCTATGATCTCCTCGGGAAATTCTAGTTAAAGAAGCCATTGTTTCTCCTTGGCTACCAGTCATCATATAGACAATTTTATGATCAGGAAGATTATTAGCTTTTCTAATTTCCACTAACATATCATCAGGAAAGTTTAAGTAACCTAATTCTTTAGCAATTTTGGTATTAGCAATCATACTGCGGCCAGAGATTGCTATCTTACGACCAGTTTTGTAGGCTGCATTAATAATCTGTTGTAATCTATCTAAGTGAGATGAGAAAGTAGCTACAATAATCCGCCCTTTAGCTTTCTCAAAGATCCCATTAATATTTTCTTCTACAACTCTTTCAGATATAGAATATCCTTTATGTTCAGCATTAGTACTATCTGATAATAGGGCAAGCACACCTTCTTCTCCTAGTTTAGTTAAACCATTAAAATCTGTAGGTTCTTCATTAATCGGAGTTTGGTCAAATTTAAAATCTCCGGTATAGACTATAGTACCTGAAGGAGTTTTAATCCCCATGGCAACTGCATCAGGAATACTATGGTTTACTTTAACAAATTTTATTTGGAAAGGATTTAAAGATATTTCTTCTCCGGCAGATATTTCTCTTAGTTTAGCTTCTTTTAATAGACGATTTTCTTCTAGTTTCTTTTTGATCATTCCGATAGTCAATTTTGTGCCGTAAATTGGGATATTACTTATCTCTCGTAAAAAGTAAGGGATTGCTCCAATATGGTCTTCATGTCCATGGCTAATCAACATTGCCTTTATTCTATCTTTGTTCTTTATAAGATAAGATATATCTGGCATTACTAGATCTATTCCAAGCATATCTTCTGTTGGAAACATAATACCACAATCTAAGATTAAAATTTCATTGTTGTATTCGATCAACATCATATTATTTCCGATTTCCCCTCTACCGCCCAAAGGGATAATAGAGAGTTCAGGTTTTTTAATCATATATATCACCTCAACTATTATTATATACATAATTATACTCTTTAATCCATCAGAAGTACAGTATCAATCAGGTATTTTAATTAGCTGTCCAGGATAAATAGAGTTTTTATTTTTAATCTGTTTATTAATTTTTAGTAATTTATTAACAGTTGTATTATGATTTTTAGCAATCTTATAAAGAGTATCTCCATTTTTGACAGTATAATACAGAAATCCTCTAGAATTATTATGATTATATTTAATTTCAACAGGTGTTCCAATGTCAATTCGCTTATAAACAAACTCTGCATCTTTATTATACATCCTGACACAACCATGAGAAACTGCTTGACCAATTAACCAAGGTTTATTAGTACCATGGATTCCGTGCATTTTATGGGTGAATTGCATCCATCTACTACCTAGTGCTTTATTATATGGATTTTTAGTCTTATTAATAATGGAAAAATTACCTGTTGGTGTAGGTGTACTTTCTTTTCCAATTGCTACAGGGAAAGATGAGATAATCTTATTATTTTGATATAGATATAACATTCTTTCATTTAGAACAATTAAAATTTTAGCCATATATTTACCTCCTTTATGTCATGATCTTATTAATAATATATTAATATTTGTATCGATGAGTTAATAATATCTGAGATAAAAAATTATTATGCAGATATTTGAATTGGAAGTAAGACTTAATGGATGTAAAGAGACACTTTTAGGTGCTAGGTGATAGGTCATAGGAGTTAGTAAGATCTTTCTATGTCCTAGCTCCTAACGCCTAACTCCGAAACTGTCGCTTTATCTTTCTATAACGACATATTTAAATTTTGATCCATGTCTGGATATATATTAAATTTATTTTAAGTGAATAATCGAATCAAAAACCACAAATTGGATAAAATATAGCGATAAATGAAAATGGGAGGAAAATAGATGAATAGCAATAGCTTACTAAATGAAGTAATAATTTCTATAGCCAGTGAAGAAGATATTCCTGTGATAAGGATAGACAAGGATATAATTCAATTAGGTTATGGTAAGCATAGCAAATTGATAAGTGATGGAGTTATTAATGATAATACTTCGCCTGTAGCCCTTAATATTATTTCTAATAAATCTTTATTAAAGAAAATCTTATTAAAATTTGGACTACCTCTAGCAAGTGATCTTAATTTGATGGGGACAGGAATAGAGTATAATTTTTTAGTTCTAAATAATGATTTAATTACTGTTAATAAGTATTATCAAGAGAAAAATAATATTTCAAATCAAAAGGTATCTATTGATAAGGTCAATGATAGCATTAAGAAAATTGTTATTAAGGCAGTGAGGATGGTTGATCTAAATATTGCTGAGGTAAAATTAAAATCTTTTAATATTTCTGCTCCTCTAGCAGAAGGAGAAGGTATTATAGATATAAGAGCAATCCCTGATTTTAGAAGATATCATAGTTTGGATTCGGAAATTATAAAGAATATTTCTCAAAAAATTTTAGAAGAACTTACTCCAAAAGCAATACCAATTATTTCAATTATAGATCAGGGTGATATTACAACTAAGATAATAGCCAAAATTTTAGCAGAGTCAGGTGTTGGGATAGGATTAGAAGATATGCCAAACCAGCATCTAGGTGAGAGTTCTATTCTGAAGGATAAAAAAATTGAAACTGCCATTTTTAATATTCAAAAGGGGGCAATTAAGTCAAAAGAATTTATGGTCAATTGGAATAATATTTTGGTAATTTCCGATTTGAGTAATATAATTTCTAATATAATGGAAATAAAGATATTTGAGCTGTTAAAAAAAGATGGGTGTTTAATATTAGATATAGATAAGCTTAAAGCAAGTAGTTTGATAAGAGAACCTAAAATTAAAAGATCTATATATTGTAGTTTTTCTAAAGATAACACATTAATTCAAAGACAAATTAAAAGATGTCAAGAGGCAGTTTACATTAATGATGGTAATATAATTTTATTTGATGGATCAGATGAACTTCCAATTATAGCAGTTTATAGATTAATTAAAAAGAAGGAAGATTTAAAGAGTATTCTTTTAGCAATAGCAGTAGCTTATGTTTATGGTATTCCTGTCTATATAATTAGGTCTATTTTAACTAAAATTAAAAATATTCCTCAAAATATAAGTTATATTTTTGAATCTTAAAGGCTATATTCTTATTTAAGGAGGAATTTAAATTAAAATGACTAACTACCTATATATGTAGTATAAATTAAGAGGTGAATATAATGGTAGATAATATAGATTTAAAATCATATGCAAAAATAAATTTAACATTAGATGTATTAGCTAAAAGAAAAGATGGATACCATGAAGTGGAAATGATTATGCAGACTATTGACTTATCAGATAAACTTTCTTTTAGTAAAATAAAAAAAGGAATAGAAATCATAACAGATCATCCTGATGTTCCAACTGATAACTCTAATTTGATCTATAAAGCAGCTAAGATGTTATTTGGTGAATTTAGTATATGCGAGGGAATTAGGGTCAATCTAACTAAAAGAATACCAGTTGCAGCAGGTTTAGCAGGTGGTAGCAGTAATGCCGCTGCTACTTTAGTAGCTATTAATCAATTATGGGGTTTAAATTTAAGCAAAGAAGAATTGGCTACTAGAGCAGCTGATTTGGGAGCAGATATTCCTTTTTGTATTAATGGGGGAACTCAACTTGCAACAGGAATAGGAACTGAACTTAAGATATTAGATCAAGCACCAGAAATATATTTAGTTCTTGTTAATCCTCCATTTGAAGTATCAACAGCTGAAGTATATGGGAATCTAGATTTGCATAAAATTAATATTTATCCAAACAAAGATAAAGTTTTAGAGGGATTAAAAGATAAAAGAAGCGATCTTATTATAAAATGGAGTTCTAATCTTTTAGAAAATGTAACATTAAAACGTTATCCTGATGTGAAGAGGTTAAAAGAGAAGGTAGATAGTTTAACTTCAAAAGCATTAATGTCTGGGAGTGGTCCTACAGTATTAGGATTTGTCAGAGGGATAAAAGAAGCAAATAAAGTCAAAAATATATTAGAACAAGAGCTAGATAATAAACATCATATAGTTGTTACCAAGACTAACAATAAAGGAATAGAAGAAATTTAAACTAATAGGGAGGCATATCAATGGGTATAGACGCTATTGTTTTAGCAGGGGCCAAAAATAATGGTGATTTATCGAAAATTAGTAAAGAAAAATATGAGGCTTTAATTGAAATTAATGGCAAAGAAATGATAAAATATTTATTAGATACTCTAGATGATACAGATTTAATAGATAATATTATAGTAGTAGGTCCAGAAGAGATGAGTAAAGAGAAAATTGATAAGTTTATTCCTTGTCAAAACTCATTATTAGAGAATATTAAATTAGGGTTGCAGACAGCAAAAAGTCCTTATAGTTTAATTTTTACTGCCGATATTCCTCTTATTACTGTTGAAGCAATTCACCAATTTTTAGCAAAATGTGATGGTGATAAAGCAGCCTTTTATTATCCAGTTATTAGAAAAGAGTTTATGGAAATTAGTTTTCCAAATAGCAAGAGAACATATTTTACACTTGAGGAAGGAGTCTTTACAGGTGGTAATATCTTCTTAGTTAATAATGAAGTTCTTTTAAGACAAGAGGATATATTAAGTAAGATATTAAATTGGCGTAAAAAACCATGGAAACTAGCATATTTATTAGGTTTTAAATTTATAATTAAGTTATTGTCTGGGAATCTATCTATTAACTTAATTGAAGAAGAGATCTATAAATTAACTGGATATACTGGCAAAGCTATTATTTTGGATTACCCAGAAGTTGGATTTGATATAGATAAGCCAGAACATTTTAACTTAATAGAAGAATTATACTTAAGTTCGGATATAAAAAGTAATTAACCTATTTACAAAGCTAGTAATTAATGATAATATGTTATGTTGTAAAGTTTAATATCAAATTCGGCTATAATGTTCGGAAGGAGTGTCGGATATTTAATATGAAAATGAGACGCAGTGAAAGAATAGTTGCAGTCACTAAAATCTTAACAGATCAACCTTATAAATTGATCTCTTTAAATTATTTTACTGAACGTTTTGATGCAGCTAAATCTACTATTAGTGAGGACTTATCAATAATAAAAAGGGTCTTTTCATTAGAGAAAATGGGAAAAGTAGAAACTATATCTGGAGCAGCAGGTGGAGTTAGATTTATTCCAGATAAAGGAGTTAAAGATATTAAAGATGTTATTAATGAATTATCTTCTTACTTATCTGACCCAGAGCGTATTTTGCCTGGGGGATATATATATATGACAGATTTAATATTCAATCCTGGATTAATGGATAAGATAGGAGAAGTATTTGCAACTAAATTCTCTGATTTAGGTGCTGAATATATAATTACTATGGAGACTAAAGGGATACCTATTGCATTTATGGCTGCTAGAGCCTTAAATTTACCCTTGGTAAGTATTAGAAAAAGCAGTCGTGTTACAGAAGGTTCAGTGGTAAGTATTAATTATGTAACTGGTTCTTCAAAGAAAATTGAGACTATGTCATTATCTCGTCGAGCTTTACCAGAAGGTTCAAAAGTAATTATCATTGATGATTTTATGAAAGCTGGAGGAACTGCTAAAGGGATGTTAGACTTAATGGCTGAGTTTAAAGCAGAAGTATTAGATTTAGGAGTACTAGTTGAAACTTCTACCCCTCAAGATAAATTAGTTGAAGATTATACTTCTTTAGTAGTATTAGACGAGGTTGATCAAATAAATCAAAAAATTATTGTAAAGCCTAGTGATTGGGTTACTAACTTAGAATAAATTTTCTATACTGAAGGAGGAATGATGATGTCTGAATTAGATGCTGAAACACCTTTGTATTCTATTGGTGTAGTAAAAGAAATGACTGGATTAACAGGAAGACAGATTAGATATTATGAAGAGTCTGAGTTAATAAAGCCTGCTAGAACGAAAGGAAACCAAAGAATTTATTCTCAAAATGATATTGAAAAGCTAAAAGAGATTAAAGAAATGTTAGCTAAGGGCTTAAATATAGCAGGTATTAAAGAAAAACTAGGTACTGTTAGTCAAAACAGGAAAAAGAATAAAAAGAAAAAAGCTAAAGCAGTTTATGATGGTCGTCCTTTAAATAAATTTAATAGAGGAAAAAAAGGATTAACTTCTTTATATCCAGTTTCTGATCGTGCACAACTATTACAAATTTTAGATAAAAAGGAAAATAAAAAAGATTAAACCTCTTGTTTTTGGCAAGGGGGTTTATTATATAGATTTAAATATTATAAATTTAGAAATTAATTTCTATAGTTTAGATTAGAAGAAGCATCTTTTATATATAGGATAACTTAGATTTAAAATACATATAATAAGCTTGACAGTATAATTTCTCTTTGTTATAATACCTGTGATTAATTAGCAATAAATCTACTTAATATATTTTATGATTTTGCTTATAACAATGGGGTAAGTACTCCATTGTTTATTTTATTAACATATAATATGTTTTTGAAGCAGACTTAATTGCTATTAATATTCAACAAATATATTTAAATTCGGCAGTTAATATCAGTAAATTTTATGGGATTATCTTATTATTTATATCCTGTATCTAGGGAAGGAGTTATTATGAAGATTTATCTCGATACAGATGAGCTATATCAAGATGAACTTTATGAACATAAATTAGCTGTAATTTTAGGTAGAGGAAAAAGGTTAAAAAAGATGTTACAAACTTTTCCTACAGAATATGATTTTAAGAAAGCTTCTTTAAGCAGGATAGCTAAGGTAATCAATATTGAGAATAAAGATTCTAAAATTTTAGCACAATTAAAAGAGTTAGATAAAACTTATCAGCGCTTAACCAAACCTAAGTTTGATATTAATTTAAGCAAGAAACCTAAGTCAGAAGTTATAATGTGTATTGATACTGAATATTTATGGAGTGACTTGGATTCAATTCAGTATGCTATTAAGAGTAAAAAAGGATGGAAGACGGGTATTATTTTCACTAATGATGAGATAGCCCCATCGGTTGATATAAAAGAGGGTATAAATATTTTGATGGATATAATTACTTTGGTTCAGCCTGATATCTTTGTAGGTCATAATTTTAATTGTGATATAACTGTTTTAGAAAAGGCTTATGGTGCTAAATTAAAACCTTTACATAATTATGATGATACAATGCATATGATAAGAAAAAGTAATGTGGCTAATATTATTGGTGGTGCAAGTTTAGATAATATTATCGAAAGTATATTTGCAGATAATACAATTGGACTCTTTAATGCTTATCAAAACTTAGATCTTTTTATTAAGTATGGATTAAAGGATGCGATTTATCCTATTTATGCTCGTGAGTATTTTATGACTGGCAGTGTGCCAGAGGTAAAGGATAAGATAAAGTTAAATAATATTGTTCGACCAGAGACCTGGGATTTAATACAATTTGATTCTATTTCTTTAAGGAGGAAGATTAATGAATAATCTTGTAACAATTACTCTGGCTGCAGGAAAAGGAACAAGGATGAAATCTAAGTTGCCTAAAGTATTACATAAAGTAGCAGGAAAGAGTATGGTACAACATGTAGTAGATACAGCTGATACATTAGAGCCTACCAATAATATTGTAATAGTAGGATATAAATCTGAATTGGTTAAGAAGCAAACAGAGGGTAAGATGAAATTCATTAAACAAGATAAGCAGCTAGGTACAGGGCATGCAGTAATGCAGGCTAGAGATGAATTAGTTGATTTTTCGGGCACTGTTTTAGTCTTATATGGCGATACACCTTTATTAACTGAGAAGACACTAGAAAATTTAATTACTTATCATCAAGAAGAAGAGGCTGCAGTTACTATTTTAACTACTAAATTAGATGATCCAAGTGGTTATGGTAGAATTGTTCGAGATCAAGAAGGTTTTGTCGAGAAAATAGTTGAAGATAAAGATACTACTGACATTGAAGCTAAAATTAATGAAATTAACACAGGTATTTGTTGCTTTGATAATAAATTATTACTAGATGCTTTAGATAAGCTAGATACAGATAATTCTCAAGGTGAGTATTATCTAACAGATGTTGCTGGTATTTTAGCTGAAGAAGGTAATTTAGTTACAGCTTTATCTATAGATAATTACCAAGAGACTATAGGTGTTAATACAAGAAATCATTTGGCTAAAGCAGAAAAAGTTTTAAGAAATAGAATTTGTAGAAAGCATATGGAACAGGGTGTAACAATTGTTGATCCTGAAAATACATATATAGATAGTCAAGTTAAGATTGGTCAAGATACAATTATATATCCTTTTGTTTTTATAGAAGGAGAAAGTAGTATTGATGAAGAAGTAACTATTGGCCCTCAATGTAGAATTGTAGATTCTTATGTCGGAAGAAGGGTTAATATCGAATCATCGACTATAATTGAAAGTGAGATAGGTGATAGTAGTATAGTTGGTCCTTACGCATATGTGCGTCCAGGTAGTAAAGTTGGTAAAGAAGTTAAGATAGGTGATTTCGTTGAAGTTAAAAATTCAGAAATTGGGTCTAAAAGTAAGATCCCTCATTTGAGTTATATTGGTGATACTACTATTGGGACAGATACTAATATAGGTGCTGGAACAATTACCGCTAATTATGATGGAAAAGAAAAGCATCGTACTGTTATTGGAGATAATTCATTTATTGGAAGTGATTCTACTCTGATTGCTCCAATTAGAGTAGGTGATAATGCAACTACTGGTGCTGGAGCGGTAGTTACAAAAGATGTAAAAGATGGAGATGTTGTTGTTGGAGTACCGGCTAAGTCAATTGAATAGTTATTAATTTATAATTAATATAAAGTATATAATATTAATAGGAGGTCTATATTAAATGCCGTCAAATACCAATGAATTGAAAGTTATTACAGGTAATGCTAATCCCCAAATAGCAAAAGAAGTTTGTGATTGTTTAGGTACAGAATTAGTAAATGCTAAAGTTAGTCGTTTTAGCGATGGAGAAATTGGTGTTCAAATTGAAGATAGTGTTAGAGGAGACCATGTGTTTGTAATTCAACCAACTTGCCCACCAGTTAATGACAATTTGATGGAATTATTGGTTATGATTGATGCTTTAAAAAGAGCATCTGCCAAAGAAATTACTGCAGTAGTTCCTTATTATGGCTATGCGCGTCAAGATAGAAAGGCTAAACCAAGAGATCCAATTACAGCTAAGTTGGTTGCTAACTTATTAACTGAGGCTGGAGCAGATCGTATGTTAGCAATTGATTTGCATGCTCGTCAAATTCAAGGTTTTTTTGATATTCCAGTAGATAATCTTTTTGGTGCTCCAAGGTTAGCTGATTACTTTTTAGAAAAGAAGCTGGAGGATGTAATTGTAGTTGCTCCTGATATTGGCGGAGTTAAAAGAGCACGTGATTTTGCTGATAAATTAGATACTTCTATTGCTATTATAGATAAAAGAAGGCCTAAGGCTAATGTATCAGAAGTTATGAATATAATTGGTGATGTTAAAGACAAGACTGTGATTCTAGTAGATGATATGATTGATACAGCAGGGACAATTACTAATGCTGCTCAAGCATTAAAAGATAGAGGTGCTAAAGAGATATATGCAACTTGTAGTCACCCATTATTTTCTGGTCCTGCAGTAGAAAGATTATCAAATTCACCAATTACAGAATTAGTGGTTACTAATACAATACCTTTAGTTGATGATAAAGTAATGGATAAATTAACAGTATTATCAGTAGCTCCATTATTAGCTGAAGGGATTGAAAGAATTCACAAAGATTTACCAGTTAGTGTATTGTTCTAATAGCTATTAATTACTTATAAATAGAGGATTAAATAATGATTAATCACAAATAACTAATAGTATTGATAGTTAAAAATAAAAATGGTATAATAACATTTATGAGAAACTTTAAAAAAGGAGAGGGTAGTAATGGAACGTTTACAACTTAAGGCTGATATTAGAGAGCAGAAAGGAAAAGGTGTTGCTCGTCAGTTAAGAAGAGAAGGTTTAGTTCCGGGTGTTGTTTATGGACTTGACCGTCAGCCGGTTAATTTAAAATTAAATGCTAAAGAAACTGGTAAGGTAATCGGTGGAAATGCTATTATCGATTTAGTTTTAGATAATGGTGATACTGAAACTGTAATGGTTAAAGATGTACAACGTCACCCAGTAAAAGGTGATTTATTCCACGTTGATCTATATAGAATTAATATGGATGAAAAGATTACTATTGAAGTTCCAGTTGAATTAGTTGGAACTGCTATGGGTACAAGAGAAGGCGGTATTTTAGAACAAATCCTTAGAGAAATTGAAATTGAATGTTTACCTACAAATATTCCACAAAACATTCAAGTTGATGTTACTGAACTAAATATAGGACAATCTTTAAATGTTAGTGAGATTGATGCTGGAGATATTACTATCTTAACTGATGAAAGTGAAACAGTTGCTACAGTAGTTGCTCCAGAAGCAGTTATTGAACCAGAAGAAGAAGAAGAAGTTACTGAACCAGAAGTAATTGGTGAAGAACCAGAAGAAGAAGAGGCAGATGAAGAGTAATTAATTTACATTACTTATTCTAGGCGTAATCAATTTTGATTACGCCTTCTTTTATATATATTAATTAAAATAATTATTTCTTATAAGTAGTTCGATCTGTAGAAATTTATAATATTTGATTAATAGAGGTGAGAAGATGAAGCTGATAGTAGGTTTAGGTAATCCGGGAGCTAAATATAATTTAACTCGCCATAATGCAGGATTTATGGTAATAGATAGCCTGGCTAAAGAATATGTAGTTAATGTAAATAGTAAGGAAAAACAAGCTTTAGTTGCTAAGTTACATATTGGAAGGGAAAAAGTCATATTAGCAAAGCCACAAACCTTTATGAATAATAGTGGACAATCAGTAAGAGCTTTAGCTGATTATTATAATATTGATACTCAAGATATAATGGTTATCTATGATGATTTAGACTTAGAGGTAGGAAGGATTCGAGTAAGACCTAAAGGTGGACATGGAGGTCATAATGGAATTAAATCTATCATAGACCATCTTGGGCAGAAAAAATTTGCTAGATTAAGAGTTGGTATAGGTCGCCCTGAATATGGTACTGTTACAGATTATGTTTTAGGGAAATTTAGTAGAGAAGAATCAAAAAAGGTTAATAAAACTTTAGAAGAAGCTGTAGAAGCTATCAAACTTTATTTAGAAAGTGATTTAAATGATGTAATGAATAAATATAATTGAGTTAAAGCCTGAGATTTAATCTCAGGCTTTTGTATATTTAGATATATTTGGGGTCATACTAATCAAAGAAGTTATTTACTACATTAACCATTAAGCATATCTTTTATTAAAGATTAATTAAGATATTATTTAAGTTTGGAGTTAGATTATGAGAACATTATTTACGGGACTTTTAGCTTCTTACTTTGCCTTTGTTTTTAATCACTACTTAGTTTCTAGGTTTGGGAACGGGGTTATAGTATATATTATTCCTATATTAGAGGAATTTTTAAAAACGGGATTTTACTATTTATTAGGCGGAAAATTAATAACTGTTCATTTGATTTTTGGGTTTATAGAAGGAATATTTGATTTTGTTGATAATAAAATTGCTGCATTTGCAGCAATTTTAAGTCACCTTCTCTTTGCTTATATAACTTTGTTTATTTGGACTATAACAGATAAGTTATTATTGGCTATTTTAGTCTCGGCTCTAGTTCATAGTATCTGGAATTACTTGATAGGGAGGATAATAGTATGAAGATAATTTATAAATGTCACAAATGCCAAAAGATAATTGAAACTTTAGAAGATATAAGTATTAATGAAGAGAGCTTAGGGCTAAATGTCTTGACTGAGGAAGAGAAAGGGGATATAATTAAAATAGAAGATAATGTCATGTATATTGACTTAACCTGTGAAGAATGCAATCAGGAATATGATTGGTTACAATTAATACATAGCCAGCAGATACATTGAGATCTAATATAAAGGGTCTTAGGTAATCCTAAGACCCTTTTGTGTTATTGTATATGGCTTTTTATAAATAATAATCACATAGTTTTATACATAGCTAGTCAATATAATATTGACTAGCTATGTAATTGTGTTTTAAAGGAGTAGATCTAGATGGGAGATAACTTATTAACTCTTTTTGATCATTCAGAAAAATTAAAGCAATTATTAAATTATTATGATTCCAAAATTGAAGGGGAGATTCTAGGATTAGCTGATAGCAGTAAAAATTTCTTTATTAGTAATTTAAAGTCTCAATTAGAAGATGGTTTGTTAATTATCACCTCTTCTATGCAGAAAGCAGATAATATTTATGAGGATTTAATTAGGTTGCTGCCAGAAGATGATGTTTTTATTTTTCCAGGAATAGAAATTTTACCTTATGAATCTTTAGAAATTGAAGATACTATTAAGACTGAGAGGTTGAATGTACTTAATAAATTAGTAAGTGGAGAAAAGAAAGTAATCATATCATCAATACAAACTTTATTAGAAGCTATTATTCCTCCAGATATTTATAAGGAATTCTTAGTAGAATTTTCGATAGGCGATGAACTAGAAGTGGAAGCTTTTAGTCAAAAACTAAGGGAGATAGGTTATGAAAGGTTAGAGATGATAGAGGCTAAAGGTCAATTTAGTATCAGGGGTGGAGTGGTTGATATATTCCCTTATACTTATGATAATCCAATTAGGTTTGAACTTTTTGGTGATGAAATTGAATCTATTCGAGAGTTTGAATTAGCAACACAGTTATCTAATAAAGAATTATCAAAAATAGAATTTGGGCCAGCATCAGAATTTATATTGTCGGAAAGCATTATTAATAAAAATATAGAAAAGATTAAAGCTGATCTAGAAGAAGAACTAAAAAATCATTCTGAAGACAGCGCTCAAAAGTTAAAAGAAAAAATTAAGTATGATCTAGAAAGGTTGGAAGAAGGGATTATTTTTCCTGAAATCCGACAATATTTAGGCTACTTTTATAATTCTGCTACATTAGTAGATTATTTTAAAGGGGCCATTATCTTTGATAATCCAGCTAAGGTTAAAGAAGCAGCTATTAATTTTTTATCTAGTATGAGTGAAAATTATTCAAATCTATTAGAACAAGGTAGAGTATTATCGAGTTATAATAAGTTATTTTTAGATTTTAACGAATTTTTTTATGATATCAAAAATTATAAATTTTATATGTCTCCAATAAGTAAAAAGATAGATTTTGTAGATTTTAAATTTAATTTAGAATTTAATAGTAAAAGGTTAGAGTCTTACGCTGGGAAGGTAAATCTATTTATAAATAAACTAAAGGAATACTTTAAAGCTGAGTATAGAATAGTTATTGCTTTATCTGATCTTAGTAAAGCTGAAAAACTAAAAGAGAGATTAAAAGAGGAGAAATTACCTTCTGTTGTTATTTCTGAAATTAAAGATGAATTAAAGGTAGGTAATATTCTTTTAACTAAATCTAATTTATCTAATGGCTTTATTTTACCTGAAATTAATTTTGTCTTTTATACTGAAAATGAAATCTTAAAGAGGACTAAAAGAAAAAGAAGAAGGTCTAAAGCTTTTGATCAAGGAGTTAAGCTATCCTCTTTTACCGATTTAAATGAAGGTGACTATATAGTTCACGAAAATCATGGGATTGGAAAATATTTAGGTATAAAAACTCTAACGGTCCAAGGTAAAAGTAAAGATTATTTGGTTCTACTTTATGCCAATGATGATAAGTTATATATTCCTACCGATCAAGTGGATTTAATTCAAAAATATGTAGGGTTACAGGATAAAGAACCTAAGTTACATAAATTGGATGGAGATAGTTGGAATAAGGCTAAAGCAAGAGTTAAGAAATCTGTTGAAGAGATGGCAGAAGAATTATTAGAATTATATGCAAAACGGGAGTTAAAGAGAGGCTATTCTTTTGGTGAAGATACTGTCTGGCAACAGGAATTTGAAGAAGCTTTTCTATATGAAGAGACACCTGATCAGCTAAAAGCAATCGAAGCTGTTAAAAATGATATGGAATCTAAGCAGCCTATGGATAGACTATTGTGTGGTGATGTTGGTTACGGAAAGACTGAAGTAGCTATTAGAGCTATTTTTAAAGCAATAATGGATGGGAAGCAAGCTGTATTTTTAGTTCCTACTACTATATTAGCACAACAGCATTGGAATAATTTCACAGATCGTTTCTCTGATTATCCAATTAATGTTGAAGTATTAAGTCGATTTAGGATAGCTAATGAGCAGAAAGAAACCATTGAAGGTTTGAGGAATGGTACAGTTGATTTAGTTATTGGTACCCATAGGTTGTTATCTAAAGATATAAAATTTAAAGACTTAGGTATAGTTATCGTAGATGAAGAACAACGCTTTGGTGTAAAGCAGAAAGAAAGATTAAAGCGATTAAAAGAGAGTGTTGATGTGCTTACCTTAACTGCCACTCCAATTCCTAGAACTTTACATATGTCCCTTGTTGGAGTTAGAGACATAAGTTTGATAGAAACTCCTCCTGAAAATAGGTATCCGATTAGAACTCATGTAGGAGAATATGAAGATACTTTAATACAAGATGCGATAAATAGAGAGTTAAGTCGAGGGGGACAAGTTTATTTTGTCCATAACCGGGTTAAGAATATCAAAGAGATCGCTGCTCAAATACAAGCATTGGTTCCAGAAGCTAAGGTGGCAATAGCTCATGGTCAAATGAGTGAGTTGAAATTAGAAAAATTAATGGTAGACTTTCTAGAAGGCAATTATGATATATTAGTTTGTACAACTATTATCGAGACTGGTTTAGATATCTCGAATGTTAATACTATTATTATTAATGAAGCTGATAAATTAGGTTTATCACAGCTTTATCAATTAAGGGGAAGAGTAGGAAGGACCAATAGAATTGCTTATGCCTATTTATTATATAATCAAGGCCGTATATTATCAGAATTGGCAGAAAAGAGGCTAAAAGCTATTAGGGAGTTTACGACTTTAGGCTCAGGTTTCAAAATTGCTATGAGGGATTTAGAGATAAGAGGAGCCGGTAATATATTAGGTCCTGAACAACATGGTCATATTGAAGCTATTGGCTTTTCTCTGTACTGTAAATTATTAGAAGAAGCAGTTAATAAATTACAGAATGAAGATGTAGAAGAAGAGTTAGAAACATTGTTAGAATTAAAGGTAAATGCTTATATTCCAGATGATTATATTAATGATTCTAAGCAAAAAATTGAAATTTATAAAAAGATTGATTCTATCTCAGATATTCATGAGTATCATAGATTAAATAAAGAGCTAAAAGACAGGTTTGGTCAGTTGCATAAAGAGGTAGTAATTTTATTAGAATTAGCTAAAATGAAAGTGAAAGCAAGGGAGCTATCTCTGTTAGAAATAAAGGAAAAGGGACAAACTTTAGAGTTTGAATTTTCATCAGATCATAAACTATCGGGGGAAAAATTGGTGGATATGGGACAAAGGTTTGAAAATTTGAAGTTTATAGCTAGTAATAAGCCTAAAATAAAAGTTAATATCAATAGTTTAAATGATATAGAAAAAGTTAATTGTATAACAGATTTATTAGATTTTTTGTCATCTTAAATTATTTTATAAGGAAAGGCTCAGAAAACCCCTTGTGCTTGTCTTAGGGGATGAATGAGCCTTTTAATTTTAAGGTTCGATACCTTGAAATTAAACATTCTTTTGGTTTTGGATATACTTTTGAATAGTTTTGGAAGATACGCTACCAGCTGTACCAACATAATAACCCCTACTCCACAAACCCTACGAGTTTTTATACTTAAAAACTCTTCGTACAAATTCAGTCACTACCCCAAAACTTAGCTTTCTTTAAGTTAGGAAAAGTTTTAAATATATGATTAGCAGATATGCTTTTTAATTTTCTAACTATACCTACTGGTGCAACAGTTGGTGGAGCAGAGATAAATAAATGTGCGTGGTCTGGCATTATTTCTTGTTCAATAAGTTCATATCCATAATTGCTACAAACCTTTTTAAAGCAACTTAACAATTTGGATTCTAACTTATCTTTAAAGATAGGGTGTCTATACTTAGGACAAAAGACAATGTGATAATTAATATTGTATTTGCTATGCTTAGTTGTCTTTGTATTTGTCAAGGATATATTCCATACCTTCCTCTAGTAAGTCATTAGCATTTTTGTCTAATTTAATAGCTAATACCTTAATCTTTTTGTATAGTTCTTCTTCTAATGTAGTATTAATATTTTTTCTAGCCATATTAAGCACCTCCTAAAATAATTATATTACATAGTTGACTATGTGTCAATGTTATGTTATAATAAATACATAGATAACAATGTAAAGGAGGTGAAACTATGAGATTAGCTTTTAAGTTTAAACCTAAATTTAATAATAAACAACTAGAGATAATTAAAGAATTAAGTTGGCACACAACAAAACTATATAATATTGTCAATTATGAAGTTAGAAATAATGAAGATGTAAAACCTATATATACTCAACTAGAAAAGCGATTTAAGAGTAATTGGCACAACGATTTCCTTCATAGTCATAATAGACAACAAGCATTAAAACAGTTAGCTCAAGATTGGAAAAGTTACTTTGCTAGTATCAAAGACTATAAGAAACATCCTAGCAAGTATAAAGGTCAACCCAGACCACCTAAATTTAAGAATATGGACAGAAACCCTAATGAGATAATTTTTACTAACTTAGCGACTAGAGTTAGAGATAATCATTTGCTATTATCCTTAGCTAAAACGATAAAATCTGAATTTGATGTAAAAAGTCTTAAATTTGAGTTGCCAGTAGCAGTTCAAAGCATTGTAAATTTAGAAACTATCCAGCAGGTAAGGATTAAGCAAGATAAACTCTCTAAAGAATGGTATTTACTGATTATCCACAAAGTTGCAGAAGTTAAAGAGAATACTAATTCTAACATAATGTCAATAGACTTAGGTTTGGATAACTTAGCTACCTTAACTTTTAAAGACAATAGTGAAAGCTACATTATCAACGGTAAGACTATTAAATCTAAGAACCTTTACTTCAATAAAGAAATTGCTAAACTCCAAAGAATTAGAATGAAACAGTTAGGGACTAGCAAAGTTAAAGATACTAAGCAAATTAGAAACCTTAGATTAAAGAGAAGAAACTATGTCAAAGACTACCTTCATAAAGCTAGCAGAAAAATAATCGACTTAGCAATTGAAAATAAAGTATCTAATATCATCATTGGAGATTTGAAGAATATTAAACAAGGTAATAGTCTTAAATCTTTTGTTCAAATACCAATTCAAAGATTAGTAGAATTGATTAAATACAAAGCTAAGTTAGTAGGTATTAAAGTAGTCTTAATCAATGAAAGCTATACATCAGGTTGTAGTTCCATAGACCTAGAGAAATTAAATAAAGCTAACTATGATAAATCTAGACGAATTGCAAGAGGTCTATTCAAAACAGGCAATAAATTAATCAATGCTGATATAAATGGCTCATTAAATATAATGAGAAAATACTTAAAAAATAAATGTATTCCCAAAATGCTAAAGCAGATTAGGGATAATGGGCTTGTGGCAAGTCCTAAAAGAATAAGGATATCCTAATGAATTAGGAGGAAACTTAAACTTCAAACTTCTTTTGAAGCCTCCGTTGCTTGTCTCGGAGGTTGTTCACGAAATTAGTCAATGGATTTTTTACATTAGTTGGTATAATAAGAATAAAATTTTTAATTGAATTATATACTAATAGTGAAGTACTAAGGAAATAAAATAATTGGGAGGTGAGAATTACTTAGTATTCTTTTTTTTAGGATACTAAATAATTAAGATGAAAGCTACAGGGATTGTACGTCGCATAGATGATTTGGGTCGAGTTGTAATTCCAAAGGAAATTAGAAGAACTATGAGGATTAGAGAAGGAGAGCCTCTTGAAATTTTTGTTGATCGTGATGGAGAGGTAATCCTAAAGAAATATTCTCCAATTGGGGAATTAGGTGAGTTTGCTCAAGAATATGTAGATTCTTTATCTGAAGTGACAGGACATATGGCCTGTGTTTTGGATAGAGATGCTATCGTAGCAGTAGCTGGTGCTAAAAAGAATAAATTTATTGATAAACCCGTTAGTTCAATTTCAGAAGAGGTAATGAAGAGTGGCGAAACTAAAGTAATTAATGAGAAAACTGATGAAATTTTCTGTGAAGGAATTTATGGGGAAGAAGATAGTATATTTACAGCTCAAGTAATAGTACCGATTATATCGGGAGGAGACTCAATAGGGGCTGTTGTATTAGCATCTAAGAAAGATGGGGCTAGCATGGGAGATTTAGAAATAAAACTCTCCAGTACAGCAGCAGGTTTTTTAGCAAAACAAATGGAAAGTTAATTTTTGGTGAGCTATTTAGCTCGCCTTTATTTTTATAAATTACAAAATATATATTAGAGATTTGATTAGATAATAAATTATTCTAAAATAGAAAATAATAATTTGAGTATTTAGAGTTTATAAATAAAGAATTGATGCCCACTAGGGCATTTTATTATTTATGATAAGTAATATTATATAAATATAGTTTCTTACTCTACTATAAAAGCTAAGCTAAAAGGGTAGCATAATTATTGAAAATTTGTTATTATAAATAGTTAGGAGGGTAAACTTAGTAATTACTTAGATATTTCTTTTTATTTGGGAAAGGAGAGTATAGTTGAATAAACAAAAAAACACTTTGCTAAAAGGGACTGCTATTATAGCTATGGCAGGTTTTATTAGTAAATTTTTAGGACTAATATATAGAGCATTTTTAGGAAGAGTCATTGGCGATCAAGGCTTTGGTCTCTATGAGAAAGCTTATCCAGTTTATACAATTATTTTAACTGTATCTACTGTTGCAATTCCAGTTGCTATTTCTAAGTTGATTTCTGAAAAAAGAGCTCAAGGAAGAAAAGATATAGCTGATTATATATTTAAAGTGGCATTAAGTTTTAGTTTTGTTTTTGGTCTAATAGCATCAATAAGTATTGCATTGTTAGCTAAGCCAATATCTCGTTATTTATTAGATGATATCAGAGTCTTTTATTCTGTACTGTCAATTGCACCAGCTATTTTTATAGTTTCTATTATGGCTACTTATAGGGGTTATTTCCAAGGTTATCAAGAAATGAGACCTACTGCTATATCCCAAGTTGTAGAACAGATTATTAGAATGATTAGTATGATTTTATTAGCCTATCTATTATTGCCCTATGGGATAGAATTAGGTGCTGCTGGAGCAGCTTCTGGTGCTTTTTTTGGTTCTGTTGCCGGTTTAACTGTTGTCCTAATTATTTATTATCGATTTCAATCAAATAGGGAAGAATTAAATGGAGCAGAATTAGATAAGCCACCAGTCAAAGAGATATTACATAAGATTATTTCATTGGCGGTTCCAATAACAATTGGGGCTTTGATTTTACCATTGATGAGGATGATAGATGCTACAATGATTACTCCTAGATTAAAAGTTGCTGGTTTTAGCTTAGAAGAAGCAACTAGTTTATATGGACAATTTAATGGAATGGCTATGACTTTAGTACGTTTTCCAACAGTAATAGCAGCTTCTTTAGCAGTTAATTTGGTCCCTGCTATTTCAGAATCTTATGCTTTAGGTTCGGACAAGCTTACTAAGAGTAGGATATCAAAAGCTTTTAAGTTGGCATTATATGTGTCAATTCCATCTTCTATTGGGTTGTTTATTTTAGCTAGGCCATTATGCAAGATGATCTTTGCTAATGAACAGGCGGCAGTGTCTTTGCGTTATGTATCTTTTGGAGTCATAGCTGTGAGCCTGCAACAGGTAACATCTAGTATTTTACAAGGAGTAGGTAAGACTAAGTTGCCAGCTAGAAATTTATTTTTTGGAGCTTCACTAAATATAATATTAAATTATACTTTAACAGCAATTCCTACTTTAGGAATTAGAGGTGCTGCTTTAGGTACAGTAGCAGGCTTTACTTTAGCGGCTTTATTAAATATGATAGGAGTCTTTAATATTGTTAAGCCTGATTTTAATTATAATAACTTAATTATTAAGCCATTATTTTCTGGAATTATAATGTTGATAGCTATTTTTTCAAGCTATAAACTACTTTCAACTTATTTAGGTGATGATTCTTTTATTATATTAAGCTTTAACACTTTAAGTACAGTTTTTATAGGTATGACTATCTATGGAGGTATACTATTATTAACTAAAGGAATTACTAAGGATGATTTAAAACTAATACCTAAAGTTGGAATTAAGTTAGCAAATTTATTAGATAAATTAGGATTAGTGAGGGGATAAAATGCTACAAATAATTGGTTTAGGTGCTGGAGGATTAAAGTTACTGACTTTAGAGGCTTATAAATCTTTAAAAAATGCTGATGTTATATACTTACGTACAGAGCATCATCCTGCAGTTAAAGAGCTTGAAGAAGAAAATATTGAATTTGAAAGTTTTGACTATCTTTATGAGCAAGGTGAAAACTTTGCTGAGGTATACCGTAATATTAGTAATAAAATAATAGATTTAACAAAAAAGAAGAAAGATATAATTTATGCAGTGCCTGGACATCCTTTAGTAGCAGAGGATACAGTCCAACAAATTACAAATGAGCTTTCTGATAATGAATATAAAGTCATTGCAGGGCCCAGCTTTATAGATGCTATCTTTACCTCATTGGGAATAGATCCTGTTAATGGTATAAAGGTACTGGATGGGTTAAATTTTATAGAGAGAGATTTAGAACCTTCTATTGCGACAATTATTACTCAGGTTTATAATAGAAATATAGCATCAAATGTTAAGTTAACTTTGATGGAGATATATCCAGATGATTTTAAGGTTAAGGTTTTGCGAGGAGCAGGTCTTGAAGATGAAAGAATAGAGGAACTATCACTTTATGAATTAGATCATTTACCATGGATTGATCACTTAACATCACTATATATACCAGCAGATAATGAGAATACAAAGCAATTTAATCGATTATTAGAGATAATGGAGATCTTAAGAAGCTCAGATGGTTGTCCTTGGGATTTAGAACAAGATCATCATTCGTTAAAGAAGCACCTAATAGAAGAATCTTATGAAGTTATAGAAAGAATCGAAAAGGAAGACTTTTTTGGTTTGGCCAATGAATTAGGAGATGTATTATTGCAAATAGTATTTCATGCACAGATTGCTAAAGAAGATGGTACTTTTAATATTTATGATGTTATTTCTGAGATCATTGAAAAGATGCTTAGACGACATCCTCATATATTTGCTCAAGTTGAAGTAGAAAACTCTGCTGAAGTTTTAGAAAATTGGGAGGCTATAAAGAAAAAGGAGAAGATGAAGCAAGGTGAAACAAGGGAATCAATTTTGGATGATGTTCCTATTCAACTGCCAGCTTTGATACAAGCTCAAAAAATTCAAAATAAAGCATCTAAGGTTGGTTTTGATTGGCCAGAGGTAGACGGTGCTATAACTAAGGTTAATGAAGAGATTGAGGAGTTATTAGATAGCATAGAGAAGGGTAATTTAGATGGTATCAAAGAAGAATTTGGCGATTTAATCTTTTCTTTGGTTAATGTAGCTAGGTTTTTAAATATAGATAGTGAGGAGTGTTTAAGAAATACTATCAATAAATTTAAATCTAGATTTAAATTTATTGAAGATAAAGTTTGTGAGGAAGATCAAAGTTTAGAAGAATTATCTTTAGAAAGGTTAGATTTACTTTGGGAAGAATCTAAAAGTAATTGATAGGGAGGAGCAAGATGTTGAAATTGAAAAGAATACTTAGTGGCTTTTTGTTTATCTTAGTTTTATCTTTAGCAGTAACAGTTCAGGCGGCAGAGTTTGATGTAAATTCTAAGTCTGCTGTATTGATGGATGCTGAAACAGGACAAGTTTTATTCAATAAGAATGGAAATTTAGAATTACCACCGGCTAGCATAACAAAGATTATGACTGCTTTACTAGCAATGGAAGCAATTGATTCAGGAGATGTTTCTCTAGGTGATCAAGTAACAGTAAGTGATTTAGCTGAATCTATGGGAGGTTCACAAATTTGGCTAGAAGCTGGGGAGAAGATATCTTTAAAGGAACTATTAAAGGCTATGATGATACCTTCTGCCAATGATGCAGCTGTTGCAGTAGCAGAATATATTGGTGGAACAGAGCATAATTTTATTAGAATGATGAATCATAAGGCAAAAGAGTTAGGTATGAATCATACATCATTTGTTAATGCAACAGGACTTCCTGTAGCACATGGTGACCATCATACAAGTGCCCTTGATATAGCAATTATGGCTAGAGAATTAGTTAAACATAATCAAATATTAGATTTTACGAGTAAGCGTTTAGATTATATTAGAAAGAAAAGTTATCCTATTTATACTACTAATAATTTGTTAGGTCATTTTCCAGGAGCTGATGGATTAAAGACTGGTTGGACTGAAAAAGCAGGTTATTGTTTAGCTGGTACAGCTGCAAGGGGAGATTTGAGATTAATTGCTGTAGTGATGGGGACAGAAAGTGCTGATGCACGTGTGGAAGAAACTGCAAAATTATTAAATTATGGTTTTAGAGCATTTAATAAGGCTTTGTTAATTAATTCTGCTATTGAAGTAGATAAGGTTCCAGTGCAAAAAGGAAAAGAATTAGAGGTAGCTGTTGAAACTGCTCAAAGTTTTTCTGCTATGATTGAAAGAGGAACTAAAGATATGGTTGAACAAGAGGTTAAAATTAGTGAAGATTTAGAAGCTCCAGTGAAAAAGGGTACAAAAGTTGGAAAGCTAATCTTTAAAAAAGAGGGTAGTGTATTAGGAAAGGTTGATTTAGTAACATCTAATGATGTTGAAAAGGCTGGGTTCTTTACTTTGATATGGCGTTGGATAGTTGACTTTGTGATGGGATTCTTTAAAAAGTAAAATTTAATTTTAGATTATGGAGAATAAGAAAAACAGGGCAATTGCCCTGTTTTTCTTATTCTGGTTGACATTCTAATTTATAATCTTTATTTTGAGAAAGTAATTGTGGAGCAAAATAATCAATCCCAATAGCTCCAAGAGGTGCTGTTAAGACAATTGACATTACTGCTAAAGCCAAAATTAATTCTCCTGATGGAACCCCATTTGCTAAGGGAACAGCACCGATAGCTGCTTGAACTGTGGCTTTAGGTAAATAAGCTATCACACAGAAGGTTCTTTCTTTTAGATTAAGATAGCTATTGTGAGTAGCAATTAAGACTCCTATACTTCGAGCTATTAATCCTAAGAAGATAAGAAGTATGCTCAACCAGCCAGCATTTAAAGCGATTTCAACTTTAACAGCTGCACCAATTAAGACAAATAAGAAGACTTTAGCTGGAATCCATAATTTATTTAGTGCTAAAGATAAATTAGTAGCTAATTTTTTGTTCTTTTCCAGTAATAAATATCCTATAGTCATTACTCCTAGTAGACTGGCTACTTTGAAGTAGTTGCCAATAACTGTAGTTAAGATAGCTGTAACAATTAAAATAATTGTTTGATAGCTTAGCTCTAAGTTAGAATATTTTTTAAAGAATAAGTTTAGAAGATAAGCAATAATTAATCCTAAGCCTATTCCACCAATAATTTTAAATGGTATTTGAATTAAGGAATTTGCAATAGAAACTTCTCCACTTTTAAAAATTCCTAAAAAGATACTAAAAATAGTAATTGCAAAGACATCATCTATTGATGCGCTAGCTAAGACTAAAGTTGGTACTTCTTTATCTTTACCTAATTTTTTTTCAATTAATTGTAACATTGAAGGTACAATTACTGCTGGAGATACAGCTGCAATAATAAAGGCTAACATTCCTGCTGCTTGCCAACTAAGATTAAATAGATATTTGGCAAGTAAAAATATTGCCCCTCCTTCTAACAAGCCAGGTATGAAGCTTAATTTAAAAGCAGTTTTTCCAATCTTTTTTAAAGTTTCTTTACTAATTCCTAAGCCTGCTCTAAGTAAGATGATAATTAAAGCCAAGTCCCTTATCTCTTGAGATATGCTTATTAATTTAACATCTAGCAAAGAAAATCCTGAAGGACCTAATAAGATTCCTGCAAGTAACATTCCTATTAGGCTTGGTAAATTAAATTTAGCAAAAATAAATCCTAAAATCAAACCAACTATTAAAATTAAAGCAATACTTAATAACATTTAATTCCTCCTATTTACTTGTTTTTAATTAATTTTAGTTAAGATAACAAAAAATGGCTTCTACTCCCTAGGGAGTAGAAGCCATTAGTCTATAAAGACGGTTTTGATAAAGAAAAATATCAAGGTGAGCTTCATCACCATTCATTCATATGTAAAGTCAATTAATATTATATTACTTTTAAGATTTTAAGTCAAGAATAATAATGAATAGTTAAATAGAATAGAAGAGATACTATTCTAAAAAGGAGGAATTTTATGAATCGCAAATATTTTAATAAAATTAATTTTTTATTAATAATTTTTATACTAATCTTTACTGCTTGTGCAAAAGAGAAGGAGAAAGCACAATATAAAGAAGAGCCTACTATTCAAGTTAAACTTAAGGATGGGAATATTAAAAAGATAAAAATAGAAGATTATATAGCTGGTGTTGTAGCTGGAGAAATGAAGAAAGATTGGCCTAAAAATGCTTATGCAGCTCAAGCTATTATTGCTAGAACTTTTACTTTAAAACGTTTAAAAGAAAATGGAAATAATACTATCAGTGCTAAGCATGAAGAAGCTCAGGCATATAAGCCAGAAAATATAACGCCAGAGATAAAAGAAGCTATTAAGATGACTAGGGGAGAAGTTGTAACTTATAATGGTCAATATATTCAGGGGTGGTTTCACTCAAGTGCAGGAGGTCAGACAACTAGTGCTAAAGTAGGTCTAGCTTACAAAGAAGATGAACCAGCATATGTTCATAGTGTAAAGTCTCCTGATGGGGCTGCTCCAGCTGATATTCAAAATTGGAGAGTGGTTATTTCTTTTTCAGATATTTTAGCTGCATTGCAGCAAACTGGTGAGGTGTCAAAAGAGTTAAAGGATATTAAGGTAATAAAAAAAGATCAAACAGGTAGAATTGAGGAAATTGAAATAGTTCATGACCAAGGAAGTAAGAAATTAAAAGGAGCTGAATTTAGAACTATTATAGGTCCTGATAAATTAAAATCAACGTTAATTAATTCAATCGAGAAGAGTGGCAATAAGTTCATATTCTCTGGCAGTGGTTATGGACATGGTGTTGGAATGAGCCAATGGGGAGCCTATAAGATGGCTCAGGATGGAAAGAAACCTGAAGATATAGTTAGGCATTATTTTAAAGATATTAAGATAGGGAAAATATGGGAGTAATTAGTTGGGCTAAATGAATTTAATTGAATATTTTAGAATAATATATTAAGTAGGTTTTTGAAATAAATTTATAGTGACTTATTAACCTTTTGGAGGTGCTATCATGTCTATTTCTGCGATATTAATGTTTATTTTTGGTTCTGTAATACTTTATGGAGGTTTAGGATATTGTGTTTATAGGGTTGTTAAAAGAGAAAAAGAAAGAAATAAAGGTTAATGTTATATTTTAAATCAGTAACCTTTAAAGGTTGCTGATTTTTCTATATGAAAAAATATTTAGAAAATAGGTTGAAATTACTTCCTAATCCTTTTAAAATATAAGTAATGGGTTGATAATAATTTGATACTTATGTATATAATGCTTTAATAGTTAAGTATTAATATAGTTTTTAGATAATGATAAAAAGATGAAGTGAAAACTGAAGGGGGATATTATGGATTATAGAGTTAAGTATGAAGAATGGTTAACTAATGATTACTTTGATCAAAACACAAAGGAAGAATTAAGAAGCATAGCAAATGATCAAAAAGAAATCGAAGAAAGATTTTATACTAGTTTAGATTTTGGAACAGGTGGTTTAAGAGGTATAATTGGAGCTGGAACTAATAGAATTAATAAATATACAATTAGAAAAGCTACTCAAGGATTAGCTAATTATATTTCTGAAAATGGAGATAAAGAAAAGGGAGTAGTTATTTCTCATGATTCTAGACATAAGTCAAGAGAATTTTCAATAGAAGCTGCACTAGTATTAGCTGCTAATGGAATTAAGGCTTATTTATTTGATGATTTAAGACCTACACCAGAACTTTCTTTTGCAGTTAGAGAATTAGGAGCAACTGCAGGAATTATGGTAACAGCAAGTCATAATCCACCAGAGTACAATGGATATAAAGTATATTGGGAAGATGGAGCACAAGTTGTTTCTCCACATGATAAAGGTATTATTGGAGAAGTTAATGCTATTGAGAGCTTTGATAATGTAAAGACTATCTCTGAAGAAGAAGCTCGTGAGCAAGGTTTATTTGAAATTATAAAACCAGAAATGGATGATAAGTACATAAAAACTTTAAAGGATTTATCTTTAAACCCTGAAAGCATCAAAAAAGTAGCTAATGATTTACATATTGTTTATACACCATTACATGGAACAGGAAATATGCCTGTACAAAGAGTCTTGGATGAATTAGGATTTAAAAATTTACATGTAGTAAAAGAGCAAGAGCAGCCAGATCCTAATTTTTCTACAGTATCTTATCCTAATCCAGAGGAACCAGCAGTATTTGATTTAGGAATTAAGTTAGCAGAAGAGAAGGATGCAGAATTAGTAATGGCTAATGATCCAGATGCAGACCGTGTAGGTATTGCTGTTAAGAATACTGATGGTGAATGGGAGTTTTTAAATGGAAACCAAGTTGGAATCTTATTAACTGAGTATATAGTTAATTCTTTAGAAAGGGTACCTGAAAATGGAGTAGTTATTAAAACAGTTGTAACTACAGAAATGATTAGACCAATTGCTGAAAAATATGGTTTAGGTGTAATGGACACTTTAACTGGATTTAAATATATTGGTGAAAAGATTAAAGAGTTTGAAGAAGGTAAGTATGATAAAAAATATATTTTTGGATTTGAGGAAAGTTATGGATATTTATACGGGACTCATGCTCGTGATAAAGATGCTATAGTAGCTACTATGTTAGTGGCAGAGATGGCAGCTTATTATAAATCTAAAGGAAGCTCAATTTATGAAGAATTAATGAGATGTTATGAAGAGTATGGATATTACAAAGCAGACTTAGAAGCTATTAAGATGCCAGGAAAAGAAGGGAAAGAGAAGATAGCTGCGTTACTAAAATCATTAAGAGAAGATAGTCCAGTAGAGCTTAATGGTGAAAAGGTAATAGTAAAGAAGGATTATCTATTAAGTAAAGAGTATGACTTAGTTAATGGAGAAGAAAGTGAAATTGATTTACCAGAATCTAATGTATTACAATTTTTATTAGCTGATAATAGTCTTGTAACAGTAAGGCCATCTGGTACAGAACCAAAAATTAAATTTTATTTCTCGGTTACAGGTGATAGTAATGAAGAAGCAGAAGATAAGTTATCTTCTTTAAAGGAGTCTGTAATGAAATTAACAAAATAGGCATTAAACATAAAAAACGAGGGCAATATTGCCCTCGTTTTTTATGTTTAATACTAATTTTACTGTTGGGATTTTCGTTTTACAGATAATTATTGAGTAATAGCAAAAAATTTTATATAATTATTATGATTGCTTATATAAGTTTTAAGGTTTACGGTTTTTTATTGAGGTAATTGTGGTCTTTTTGTAAAGAAGAAAAAGAGGGGGATAAGCTTATTATGGGAAATGTTACTATATATGATGTGGCTGAGTTAGCTGAAGTAGGAATAGGAACTGTATCTAGGGTATTAAATAATAGTGCTCGAGTTAGTAAAGAGACAAGAAATAAAGTGTTAGAAGTTATAAAAAAGTTAAATTATCAGCCAAATGCTATGGCAAGAGGTTTGGCTTTACAAAAAACTGCTTCTATTGGAATTTTAATTTCTAATTTTACTAGTCACTTTTTTATGGAAGTATTAAAAGGAGTTCAGCAGGGGTTAAAGAAATATAATATGGATTTAGTCTTATATACTGTTAGTGCAGGGGATTTTTACGACATAACTCGCAAAGAGAATTATATTGATCGAATTTTAAGTGAGAGAAGAGTAGATGGTGTATTAGCAATTACTATGCAGATGACTGAAGAAGAGATTAACAAATTTAAAAGTGTTAAAGTACCTCTGGTTCTGGTAAATGATTTGCAAGAGAGTAATAGCTCTGTCTTTGTAGATGATATAGAAGGTGCTAAAGAGGCTGTTAATTATTTAATCAGTTTGAGTCATGAAAGAATTGCTTTTATTAATGGATGTATGGATTGTAGGCAGGGGAAACAGAGATTAAGAGGTTTTAAGGAGGCTTTAAAAGAAGCTAATATTGAAATTGATGATAATTTGATTAAAATTGGTGATTTTAATGAAGAATCAGGATATAATCTTATGAAAGAAATACTAGAGGAGACTAAAGAAAATCTACCTACTGCTATTTTTACTGCTTCAGATATTCAAGCTATTGGAGCATTAAAAGCAATTAAGGAAGCTGGTTATTCTGTTCCAGATGATTTTTCTTTAATTGGATATGACAATATTGAGTTATCTAAACATTTAGATCTTACAACTATAGCACAGCCTATGTCTGAAATGGGAGAATTAGGTGTTGAGATGTTGATGAAATCAATTAATTCACAGCAGAATGAAATAATAAAAAGAGAATTAGTTCCAAATTTAGTAGTAAGGGATTCTTGTTCGAGAATATAATTTTTTGACACCAAAGTAATTGTATGGAATATTGATCATCAAAAGACATATATATAATTATGTAGTTGTTTATTTCCTAAAAATTGATTTAATATTTTTGTAAAGGCTTGTCATTTAATAAGAGTTGTGTTATAATTAGAATCAAGATAATAAGTATAAGCATATAAGAACACAAGAACTTGTTACGCCATTATTAGGGGGTAGTAGGTTCTTTTTTATTATCCAATTCACGCAAGCGGTTGCGTTTGCTATAAGGAGGATAATATGGGAGTTACAATGAAAGATATTGCTAGAATGATAGGAGTTTCAGAGTCTACCGTTTCACGGGCTATTAATAATAAACCTGGAGTGGGAGCTAAGACTAAAAAGAAAATACTAAGGCTAGTTGAAAAATATAATTATCAGCCGAATCAACTTGCTCAAAATCTAGCTAAGCAAGAAAGTAATATGATTGGTTTATTATTGCCTGACATCTCCAGTCTATTCTATTCTGAAGCTGCAAGAGCCATTCAGGATATTGCTGCTAAAGAAGGGTATCAAGTGATAGTGTGTAATACTGATGGCGATGAAGAGCGTGAAAAAAATTATATAGATTGGCTACAGGCTAATAAAATAGCTGGGATTATATTTTTAGGATATGGATTAGCTAATAATAAGATTATTAATTTAGGATTATCTAATTATCCAATTGTATTGGCAAATAGGTTAGTTGAAGAGGTGATGATTCCTTCTGTAGTTATTGATAATGCTACAGGTGCTTTTGATGCAACTATTCATTTGTTAGAAAAAGGTCATAAAAGGATTGCTTTAATTAATGGTCCACAAGATAATTTACAATCACAAAACAGATTACAAGGTTATAAACAAGCTTTAAAAAATTATAATATAGATTATAATCCAAAGCTAGTTATTCATAAAGATTGGAGCAGAGAAAGTGGTTATGAAGGCTTTTTAGAATTATTAGATTCAGATGAAGTCCCTACCGCTATCTTTGCAGCCAATGATTTAATTGCTGTTGGTGTAATAGAGGCAATTAAAATGGGAGGATATATGATTCCTCATGATATTGCTGTAGTTGGTTTTGAAGATACTATTGTAACATCAGTTATTGAACCAGCTCTTACAACAGTATCACAGCCTATGTATGAATTGGGTGCTAATTCTGTTAGAAAGCTCTTTTCTTTAATTAACAAAGAAGAAGTTGAAGAAAAGATTGAAATATTAGCTAGTAAGCTGATAGTTAGAAAATCTACCTAAATACTTAAGGAGGAATTTTTAATGGCAAAGGTAACTTTAAAAAATGTAAACAAGGTATACCCAAATGGTTTTCATGCTGTACATGATGCAAACATTGAAATTCAAGACAAAGAATTTGTGGTTTTAGTTGGTCCATCTGGATGTGCTAAATCTACTACTTTAAGAATGGTTGCTGGATTAGAAGAGATTACTGGTGGAGAACTTTATATAGGAGATAGAATAGTTAATGATGTAGCTCCTAAAGATAGAGATATTGCTATGGTATTTCAAAACTATGCACTATATCCACATATGAATGTTTATGATAATATGGCTTTTGGTCTTAAATTAAGAAAATTTGATTCAGAAGAAATTGATAGAAGAGTAAGAGAGGCTGCTCAAGTATTAAGTATAGAACCTTTATTAGATAGAAAGCCTAAAGAATTATCTGGTGGTCAGCGTCAACGTGTAGCAATGGGGCGTGCTATTGTTCGTGAACCAAAGGTATTCTTAATGGATGAGCCATTATCAAACTTAGATGCTAAATTAAGAGTACAGATGAGAGCTGAGTTAAGTAAGTTACATGAAAGATTACAAACAACTACTGTCTATGTAACTCATGATCAGATTGAGGCTATGACTTTAGCAGACCGTATTGTTGTAATGAAAGAAGGAGTTATTCAACAAATAGATGATCCGATTACACTTTATAATCAGCCAAATAATATGTTTGTTGCTGGATTTATTGGTAGTCCTGCAATGAACTTCTTAGATTGTAGAATTGAATCTAGAGGAGAAGAATTGGTATTAGTAGGTAATAGCTTTGAATTAACTGTTCCTGAAGATATGTCTCAAGCTATGAAAGAATTACAAACTTACCTTAATAAAGAAGTAGTTTTTGGAATTCGACCTGAAGATATTATCGATCCTGAAACTGTAGAAGGAAATGTAGATAATGTAGATACTGTAGAGGCTGTTGTAGAGGTTGTAGAGCCAATGGGATCTGAAATTAATTTACATGTTAGTGTTGGAGGTCAAACAATAGTAGCTATAGTTGATCCTCATAGTAAAGCAAGAGTTGGAGATACTATGAAGCTTGCTTTTGATCTTAATAAAATGCATATCTTTGATGCTGAAACTGAAGAAGCAATTATCTAATTATAGCTTTATTAATCGAGGAAGAATTCTTCCTCGATTTTTATGTGTGCCTCGTAGATTTAGTAAACAGTAGGTGAAAATCCTATCCATGCTGTTTTCGCCAGTACGGTGTGTGAAATCAACAGTAGCAGGGTGTCTACCGTGAGGTAGAATCTGAAGAGTTTGAGATGAGCAATCAGTCCGGAACAATATGTGAACCAGAGGTGGCATTTAGCTTTGGCGACCCGCCATAAAAACGGGGAAGTCCAATGTTAGCTTGGGGCTCTGTACAAAGGAGAGACAGGTAGCGCTGGTAAATACGTGTAACTGGAAGTGCCCATGTTAGAAAACTAGGTGTGATTAGGGTCGGAATGATTGTAGGGTTTACGTAATTGACCGAGGGAATCTCTAATATAATTCTTTATAGAAATCTATAGAGATAAGTGATGGTATAACTCCAACAGGAAAGCCAGAGTGATGATATATTAGAGTTCAGAAGATATCATAGTAGTGAGAAAAAAAATCAACGAAAGTTGATTATAGCGAAGGATATCTAGGTTATTGAAGTTTAAGATTTGATTACTAATGATATCTTAATTTTGAGTGGTTTAAACACTAGTACTATAGTGGGTTCTAGTAGAATTACAAACAGGAAATCATAACTGTAAAGTATGGATAACCTAGAGAACACCATAACCTAAGTAATGGTAAACTGAGAGGTGCGATTGGTGAGAGCTTAGAGACGTGCTCAGGAGTGCTATGAATATAGGGATTAAGATATTAAGGTGAGACAGGAAGAACTAGTAAGTAGTGAAGTTAGGATAGGTGTTAAAATTTCGAACTCTATATAGTTTGAAGGATAAAATCACAAAGAAATTTCACTTATATATTGCAGGACAAAAAGTACTGGATAATGGTGGCTGTGGTGGAGTTGATAATGTAAGCATAGAAGAGTTTAAAAATAATTACAAGATGAATATGCGAGAACTTCATAGACAGCTGATAGAGAATACTTACGAGCCATTACCAGTGTTACGGACGTACATTTCCAAAGGAAATGGAGAAAAGAGACCACTAGGTATTCCAGTAATCAAAGATAGAATTGCTCAACAAGCAGTGAGGCAAGTACTAGAAATATACTTTGAGCGAGAATTTTGTGAATGTTCCTTTGGTTTCAGACCTAATAGGTCTGCTCACGATGCGATAGAAAAGATAGAGAAATATAAAGAAAAGAACAAGGTTACTACTGGGTGGTAGACGCAGACATTAAATCTTATTTTGATACTATAGACCATGAGTTATTAATGGATTTTATAGCGGAATATATAAGTGATGGTTGGGTATTAGATATTATCAGGTCATGGCTGACAATTGGAGTTATGACTGAAGAAGGTAGAGAAGAAACTAGAGAAGGGACACCTCAAGGAGGTGTCATCTCTCCTCTATTAGCTAATATCTATTTACATTACTTTGATAAGAAAATGACTCGTCGAGGTTACAAAATAGTCCGCTTTGCTGACGACTTTGTAATCTTAACTAAAAATAAGCGCAAAGCAAAGAGAGCGTTAAAAGTTACCCGTAAAATTATAGAGGATGAATTGAAGTTGAAACTTCATCCTCGTAAGACGGTAGTAACTAACTTTTATGATGGATTTGAATTTCTAGGATTCAAATTTCACCATTCTGAATACAAGAGACCTAAAGATAAAGCAATAACAAAATTCAAAAACAAAGTAAGAAAGATTACTAGAAGAACTAGACCTTTTCCTGTAGAAGTAATAATTGCAAAATTAAATCCAGTTTTGAGAGGTTGGGGTAACTATTTCAAGATAGGAAATGTGAAGACTTTGTTTACGAGGTTGGATAAATGGATTAGAATGAGAATGCGTTCGTTTATCGAAAAGAAAAAGGCGATAATGTATCAAAATTATCGCTTTTCAAATAGTTATCTAAGAGATAAAGGACTTCAATCATTACTTACTGATGTGCTCTAATTAAGGGTAAAATATACATCTATGGTAACATAGAGTCGAAGACTTACTCTCTGATAAGGAGCACCAATAACCGAAAGCTGTATACGGGAAAACCGTACGTACAGTTTGACAAGGGGTCCCAGCCGTGAGGCTGGTCCTACTTTATTTTTTGGAATCAATTTATTATATAAATATGTGGACTTCTTTGATTAAAAAATTAATTAATATGATAAACTAAGAGTAGTTGTTGTTATAAAAATAATTTTTCAAGTGGTTATAATATTTATTCTAATAAGAGGTGAGTAGATGAGAAGTAGAAAGGGAGAATTTGATCAATTTATTGATTGTAGGTATGATGAAGAATTAGATAATTGGTTTTTTCAGCAAGGCGATTTTGATTCTACTTCTAAAAGTAATACAAAACGCTTAGACAATCTTTCTAAAGAATATAAATATGATTTGCCTTGGAATGATGATTATTATCCTTATTAAAGCTTTCAGCAAATGCTGAAAGCTTTTTATTATAATCTAATTTATAGGAGGTAGGAATAGATTTATTTTATTTCTCATACATATTAGATAAATAAGAAGGAGGGGATTATATGTCTAACATTAAAGAACAAAAATTAACTTTATCGGACAGAAAACATTTGGAGTTAGTTGGAGTTACTGAGGTTATTAATTTTAGTGAGAATGAAATTTTATTAGAAAGTAATATGGGGAAGTTAATAATTCAAGGAGAAGATTTGCATATCAAACAGTTAGACTTAGAAAATTCTCAGTTATTAGTCAATGGTTATATTACAGACTTACGTTATGACCAAGAAACTAAGGCAGAAGGTTTTTTTAAGAGGTTATTCAAGTAAGTTTTTAGTGTAGAACTTTAATTTTTATTTTTGCTTTATTAGGAGGTAATAATATGGTCTCCTTGAATTTGCAATTTTTTACTTTTTTAAATATGATTATTATAGGATTGATAATTGGTGTTTTTTTTGATTTTTATCGTGTGTTAAGAGGTAATTTAAATCTAAAAAGGATTATTACAGATATATTTGATTTATTATTTTGTTTATTTACTATGTTAATTATTTTTCTTACTCTTATTTATAGTAATGACGGATTAATAAGGATATATATTTTTTTAGGAGTTATCTTAGGGCAGATAATTTATTACTATTTTTTGAGTAATTTTATTATTCTGTTTTTTTCAAAGGTGTTAGTTCTAATATATTCTTGTTATAATAAGATTAAAGGTATAATTGTATGGAGTTATAAAAAATTAAAAATATTAGTTTTTAGATCTAAAAAATGGATTATAAGCATATTTAAAGGATGATTGCAGGAAAGATAATAAAAATGAAGAAAAAGATAGTATAATTCATATGATAAGATAGGAGAGTTAATCGTGATAAAACAAAAACAGCTTCAAAATAAAAGTAAAGATTCTTCAAAACTAGTTAAGCTTAAACGTTTTATTATTTTTGCTTTAATATTTTGTTTATTGAGTATTATTTATAATTTTTATCAGGGATATCAAGAAAAGAAGATAATGGAATCTAAAATAGCATCTTTGGAAGCAGAAATTAGAGTTTTAGATAAAAGCAAAAAGGATTTGAAAGAACAGATTGAGCATATACATTCTGAAGGATTTATAGAAAGAGTGGCTAGAGAAGAATTAGGGTTAGTCAAAAAGGGAGAAATATTGTATATATTAGTAGAGGAATAATTTTATTTGAATAGATAATATTTATAAATTAAAAGCATTTTTATATTAAATTGATAAGTTTAATTGGAGGTAATAAAGTGAGTTTTAATTTAGAACAACAATTAGCAGAAGAGTTGAACCTAAAAGTTGGACAAGTCAAGAATACAGTTGAGTTATTTGATGATGGCAATACTATCCCTTTTATTGCTAGATATAGAAAAGAGATTACTGGTAGCTTAGATGAAAATCAATTAAGGGATTTAGCAGATAGACTGAGCTATTTAAGAAATTTAGAAGAGAGAAAAGCAGAAGTAATTAATGCCATTAAGAAACAAGGCAAGTTAAATGAAGAATTAAAAATTAAAATTAAACAAGCAAGTAAATTACAAAAGGTAGAAGATTTATATAGACCATATAAGAAAAAAAGGAAGACAAGAGCAAGTAAAGCTAGAGAAAAAGGATTAGAGCCATTAGCAGAGACCTTCTTAAGCCAAGATCCTAATTATAGTTCTATTAAAAAGCTAGCTCAGGAATTTTTAGATGATAAAAAAGAATTAAATAATATTGAAGATGTCTTACAGGGAGTTCGAGATATTATAGCAGAATATGTTGCAGATGATCCATATAGTAGGAAAGCAGCTAGAGAATTAACTTTTGAATATGCTAAGTTAATTTCTGAAGGGAAAACAGAAGATGTAAGTAATTATGAGATATACTATGATTACCAAGAGGCTATCAAAAAAGTACCTCCTTACCGTACTCTGGCTATTAATCGTGGAGAGAAAGAAGATATTTTAAGGGTTAAAGTAGATACTATAGAAGAAGAAATTATTAATAAGCTAAAAGAAAATTTCATTTTAAGAGAGTCTATTTTTAGAGAAGAGATAGAAAAAGCAATTGAAGATGGATATAGTAGGTTGATTGCACCTGCTATTGAAAGAGAGGTAAGAAGCTATTTAACCGATGAGGCTGAGGAACATGCTATTAATGTCTTTGCTAAAAATTTAAGAAATTTATTATTACAGCCACCATTATCTAAAGTTAGAGTTTTAGCTATTGATCCTGGGTTTAGAACTGGTTGTAAAGTGGCTACTTTGGATGAAGTAGGTGCTTTATTAGAATATGGTACAATTTATCCTCATCCCCCGCAAAAGGATTTTGAGTCAGCTAAAGTTAAATTATCTAAGTTGATTCAAAAATATGATATAGATATAATCTCTATTGGGAATGGAACTGCTTGTCGAGAAACAGAAAGCTTAGTAGTGGAATTAATAGAAGAATTAGAGGTTGATTTAAAATATATTATTGTTAATGAAGCTGGTGCTTCAGTGTACTCTGCTTCTAAGTTGGCAGGGAAAGAGTTCCCAGAGTTAGATGTATCAATAAGAGGAGCTATTTCAATTGGTCGAAGATTACAAGATCCTTTAGCTGAATTAGTTAAGATTAATCCTAAGCATATAGGCGTAGGAATGTATCAACATGATGTTACTCAATCTAAATTAGAGACTTCTTTAACAGATGTTGTAGAATCAGTAGTAAATTATGTGGGAGTAGATTTAAATACTGCTTCTAGTGCGTTGTTAGAATATGTTTCAGGAATTAATTCTAATGTGGCTAAGAATATAATAAAATATAGAGAAGAGAATGGTAAGTTCAATACTCGAGAAGAGTTAAAAGAAGTTTATCGTTTAGGACCTAAGACATTTACTCAAGCAGCAGGTTTTTTAAAGATTCGGGAAGGGTGTAACCCATTAGATCAAACTGCTATTCATCCTGAATCATATCATATAGCCAAAGAATTATTAGAGAAAATAGGTGCTAATCTTAATGATCTAATAAATAGAGAATCTTTAGTTGAATTGCAAAACAAGCTTAAAAACTTAGACTTAAGTAAATTAGTTGAGGAAGTAGAGGTTGGTTTGCCAACATTAAAGGATATTAGATCTTCTTTGTTAAAGCCAGATCGTGATCCTAGAGAGGAATTACCAAAGCCTATCTTTAGAACAGATGTTCTAAAGATGGAGGATTTAAAGAGTGGTATGATATTACAAGGTACAATACGTAATGTAGTAGATTTTGGTGCTTTTGTTGATATTGGAGTAAAGCAAGATGGATTAGTTCATATCTCTAAATTAAGTGATAAATTTGTTAAAGATCCTTTAGATGTTGTAGCTATAGGTGATATTGTTAATGTTAAAATTTTAGAGATTGATATGGATAGAGGAAGAATATCCTTGACTATGAACTTTTAAATTGTTTGACACATTATAATTGGTATTATATAATGTAAGAGATTAATAGAATAGCAGAATATATAAAATTTTATGAGGAGGAATTTTTTAGGCATGTCAATCGAGGTTGGAAGTGTTGTAAATGGGGTTGTAACTGGTATCACTAATTTTGGAGCGTTTGTTGAATTAGATGGAGGTGAAACAGGTCTAGTTCATATTTCTGAGGTTGCTGATGCTTATGTTAAAGATGTTAAAAATTACTTAAAAGTCAATGAAGAAGTTAATGTTAAGGTAATATCTGTTGATGATGATGGTAAAATTGGTTTATCTATCAAACAATTATCAGATAAAAATAAAAGAAAAAAATTCACAAAAGCCCCTAGGAAATCTTTTGATGATATGATGTCCGATTTCTTAAAAGAAAGTAGCGAAAAGCAACAAGATTTAAGACGTAGCTTAGAGAAAAGAAGCGGAAACGTAAGATAATTATAGATTTATATAAAATTATGTTAAATTGTAGATTATTTTATAAAGAATATGCATATAATAGAAGGAATTCTATTTAAATTTGCTGATTTATAAATTTTTCTAAAAGCACCCTCAATAATTTGAGGGTGTTTGTTTATATTATATAGTAGATAATAAAAGAGGTGATGATATGAAATGTACTAAAAGAGACTTAGAAATATTAGAGAAGCAATTAGGACGTAAACCTAGAAATGTAGTTGAGATTGCTACAAGGTGTAAAAATGCTAATCCACAGGTTATTGTAACTGCTCCTATTTTGGAGAAGAAAGACAGAGTGGGGATTTTTCCTACTACTTTCTGGTTGACTTGCCCAGAGTTAAACTATAGAATTTCTAAATTAGAAAGTAAAGGTCTAGTTCAAGAGATTCAAGATGAAATATTGTCAGATGAAGAACTATCTAGACAATTAGAAGAAGCTCATAAAAATTATGCTAATTATCGTTTGAATTTAGTTGATAAAGATAGATTAGAAGAGTTAAAAAGTAATAATTATGGTCAATATAAAGTACTAAAAGACTCAGGAGTAGGGGGGATTTTAGAGTTTGACGGGATTAAATGTTTACATACGCATTATGCACATTACTTAGTTGATAAAAGCAATCCAGTTGGAAAAAAGGTGGATGAATTACTTGTAGAAGAGTATGGAACTACAGAGATTGAAGAGTGTTGTGTAGATTGTAGTAGTTCAGAGGAGGATTAGAAATGGTAATAGGTGCTATTGATATAGGTACTAATTCAACTAGATTATTGCTTGCTGAAAAGAATAAGCAAGGGCTAACAGAGTTAGTTAGTGAACTAAGAGCCCCTAGATTAGGAGAAGGTGTGCATAAAAATAAATTTTTACAAGAAGATGCAATGAATAGAACCATAAAAACACTGAAAGAATATCAAAAGATAATAGATAGTTATAATGGTCATACTATTGCAGTTGCTACAAGTGCTGTTAGAGATGCGGTTAATAAAGCTTCATTTTTAGAAAGGGTTAAAAAAGAGGTTGGTATAGATATAGAAGTAATTGAAGGAATTGATGAAGCTAGATTATCTTATTATGGAATAACCTCTTCTTTAGAAAAATTATCAAAAAGATTATTAGCTATCGATATAGGTGGCGGAAGTACAGAACTTATATTTGGCAAGCCTAATAAAATGTCAGAATTTACTAGTATTAACCTAGGTGCGGTGAGATTATCAGAGAATTATGGGGAAGATTTAGAGTCGATGAAGAAAGAGGCTTATAGAATGTTGAGTGGAGTAATAACAGACCAAGAAGTGGAACAACTGATTGGAGTAGGTGGAACAGTTACTACTTTAGTAGCAATTAAAGAATCTTTAGAAGAATATGATTCAGAATTGGTACATGGATTTAAATTATTAAAAGGGGATATTGAGAAGATATTAGATAGATTGCAAAAGCTATCTCTAAAAGAGAGAGAAAAAGTTATAGGATTAAATCCTAAGAGAGCTGATATTATTTTGGGTGGTATAATCATTTTACTAACGGTAATGGAGTTAGTTGACCAGCCATATCTTAAAGTTAGTGATGCTAGTATTTTAGAAGGTTTAGTTTATGATTTTAGTAGATAAGTTATCTAACTTTGATCTGTTTAATAAAATAGTATTCTTGACTTTAGCGGAGAAATAAAGAGTAATAACAATTTAATTTATTCTAATTGATTTATTTGAATCGCTTTTTATTTGACCAAATATGATTAATATAATATAATAAATCTTGTCGTTTGGGGAAAACATCCCAAACTAAGATTGTGCCGAGGTGGCGGAATTGGCAGACGCATCGGACTTAAAATCCGGTGGGCTTTTATGCCCGTGTCGGTTCGAACCCGACCCTCGGTACCACTTTAATAATTAACAATGTAAAATTGATAATTGATGATTAAAGGTCTTGGATTTAAAGATTTTAATTATACATTATCAATTGTTAATTATAAATTAAATAAATGTCGCGGGGTGGAGCAGTTGGTAGCTCGTCGGGCTCATAACCCGAAGGTCGTTGGTTCGAATCCATCCCCCGCAACCAAAAATCAATGGAGAATGGAGAAATGAAAATTGAGGATGAAGTTCTTAAAGATATTTAATTCTCAATTCTACATTATCAATTCTCAATTATATATCCGTGGCGGTGTAGCTCAGCTGGCTAGAGCATACGGTTCATACCCGTAGAGTCGGGGGTTCAAGTCCCTCCGCCGCTACCATTATGAATTTAATAATCAAAACATAGAGTAGATGCTATCTTTTAAGATAGCATCTTTTTGTATTTTACTAGTACATATATCTATAGAAACTTGACATTTGTATAAGATGACTTTTGCTGATTAATGATTTATATATTAGGTTCTAATCACTAGACAATAGCTAACTAATAACTAGAAGTTAACAGCTAAAATATTATTAATTTATGACTAAATATTTAACTTTTCTTTATTATTTATAGTTATTATAATTTTTTGTCTAAATTTTTTGAACGCTCTTCTGTTTTTCTCGACAAAATAACCATCTAAGAAGTTGTATAATAAACTGTGAATTACATTTTATGGAAACGAGGGGTGGTTTTTTTGGAATCTATGGATTTGCCTATTTACCAGAGAAAGAATAATTTAACTTCAAAAGATAATAAAGGTCATTCATTTTCTATTAAATTGAATTCTTTGCCTTATGTTAATTTGGGACTAGCTTTGATTGGTTTTTTATTTGGTAGAGCTATTATTTTAGGAGATTTAAGGCCTTTAGGATTTGTTTATTTTTCAATCTTTCTGTATCAATATGATAAGAAGATAATAGGTTTGTCACGAACTTCTCTAATTACTTTAGGGGTAATATCGGGATATATTAGTCAATTAGGGATATTATCAGCTAAGTATATAATAAGTATAATTATTTTGATTTTGCTTTTAAAGCGTTTAAATGAATGTAAGCCTATTAAATATTCATTAATAACATCTTTAAGTTTTTTTATTTGCCAACTTCCTGAAGTATTTATTAGTTCTTCAACAGCATCCTTTATTACAGCAATTTCTGAAATTTTGTTGATCTTTTTAATATCATTATTATCATTAAGGATATTACCTGATTTTTTAATTTATATAGAGAACAAGAATAAGAGAACAGTAACTAGCTTGACATTAATGGCTATATTAGTAAGTTTATTAATTGCTGATTTACCTATTGAAGTTATAAAAGGAATTAATATAGTTCGCTTATTAGGAGATTATTTTGTTATGGTGGTTGCTTTGACAGCAGGGGTTAGTTTGGCTACCATGTCTGGTGTTTTATTAGGATTTTTATATAGTATTTCTCATTTAGGTTATGACCCTTTAATTGGTATTTATGCGCTGGGAGGTTTTATTGCTGGCAATTTTAAAAAACAGAAGAAGCTAGGTGTAGTAATAGGATTTATTTTAAGTAACTTGATTTATATTATTTTTATTACTAAATCAGATTATATTCCAGGTATAGTTTTTGAGTCTATAATAGCAGGAATTCTATTATTAATAACTCCTAAAAAAGTTTTACCTTCCTTTAATATTTTGTCTGATGATAAGTATAGAGGCTTAAGGTTAGAAGATAGAAAGTTACAATCCTTTATTGCCCAAAGGATAGAGCAGTTTTCTAGTATTTTTGCAGAATTATCTAGCTCTTTTTCTGAAGTAGGAGTTGTTGAGAAGGATGAAGTAAAGAATATAGGAACTTTTTTAGATATACTGACTGATAAGATCTGCTCTAAATGTGATCTATATAATTCGTGTTGGAAGAATTCTTTTCATAAAACTTATAATTCTTTGTTTGATTTGTTATTAATTGCTGAAAATAGGGGTAAAGTAACAGTGGGTGATTTAGATGAGATTATGACAATAAGTTGTACTAAAAAAATTAAGTTAGCTACAGCAATAAATGAATTTATGAAAATGTATGAATTGAATACTTATTGGCAGTCTCGCTTAGAAAATAGTGAAAAGGTATTATTAGATCAGTTAGTTGGGATGTCTAAAGTAATTGATAGATTATCTAAAGAACTTACTGTAGAAATTAGAACAGAAGATGAAGTAGAAAATAAGATATATTGTATTTTAGAGAATAATGGATTTATGGTAAAAGAAGTTTTAGCTACTAATTATAATAATGAAGAATTACAATATACTATTAGAAAGAATAGCTGTAATGGTGATTCTAAATGTATTAAAAAGATGATTCCCCTGCTTAACAATAAATTAGGAGTTAATTTGGAGTTGGTTTGGAATGAGTGTGGATCAGAATTAGATAAGAGAAATTGTATTTGCCAGTTGGCTCCTGGTGCTAAATATAGCTTTGATTATGGAGTGGCAACTTTAAGTTCAGAACAGAATATTTCAGGTGATAATTATTCTTTCTTCAAACAAAAAGATGGTAAATTTATTTCTATCTTAAGTGATGGGATGGGTGTGGGAGCTAAAGCTTCTAGAGAGAGTGGATTTGCTGTTAACTTATTAGAGAAGATGTTACAAGCTGGTTTAGATTATGAACTTTCTTTACATACGGTTAATTCTACATTGGGGCTTCGTTCTCATGAAGATACTTTTGCTACTTTAGATTTATTACATGTTGATCAAGCTACAGGTCAGGCGGAGTTTGTTAAGGTAGGGTCTGCTTCCAGTTTTATAAAAAGAGGTTCTGATATTAGTATGATCAAGTCTACTTCTTTGCCAATTGGAATTTTAAATAATATAGATGTTCAACCTAATTCCTTGCAATTACAAGATAAAGACTTAATTATTATGATGACTGATGGAGTATTAGATACAAATCATAATTTAACAATTAAAGAAGAATGGATATTAAAAGTTCTTAAAAATAATTTGATTAATGATCCTCAATCATTAGCTCAATATATTTTAGATAAAGCTAAGCTGGAGAATAATAATCTAAAAGATGATATGACTGTACTTGTAATTCGAGTAGATAAATGTTAAGATAAAATAAATATTCGTTTTAAGAAGGAAAATACAAAACTTATGTTGAAATTTAAAGATTAGGTTCTAATTTCTTTAATTATGTAACTTTTAGAGGGGGATGAGTTAATTCTAAGTTATTTTTAACTTTACTTAGAATTAATAAAAAATGTGTTTATTAACTAAAGTAGAAGATACTATAAATAAATATAAGCTGTTAAATAATGGAGATAAAGTATTAATAGGGGTATCAGGGGGGCCTGATTCCCTTGCTTTATTACATGTATTAAAAAGTTTGAAGGATAAATATGATTTATCTTTACATATTGCTCATTTAGATCATATGATTAGAGGTAAAGAGTCTGCAGAAGATGCTAGGTTTGTAGAAAAAATAGCACGAGAATGGGAAATTCCCATTACTACCAAAGCCTATGATGTAAAATCATATCAACAAGAAGAGGGTTTATCTCCTGAAGATGCAGCTAGGCAAGTTAGGTATGAGTTTTTTTTTGAATTAACTGAAAAGTTTAATATTAATAAAATAGCTGTCGGACATCATGCTAATGACCAAGCTGAAACCGTAGTTATGAAATTTTTGCGTGGTGCTGGCCTAAAAGGATTGGGTGGAATTTATCCTAGGCAAGGAAAGATTATTAGGCCTTTTATAGATCTGACTAGAGAAGAAGTAGAAAATTATTGTTTTTCCCATCAATTAAACCCAAGAATTGATAAGAGTAACTTTGAAGATATCTACCTTAGAAATAAAGTTAGGTTAGATTTGATTCCGAGCTTAGAAAAGGATTATAATAATAATTTAATAGCTACATTAAATAGAACTGCAGATTTATTAAGAGAAGAAGAGAAGTTTTTAACTAGATATACAACTAAGAAGTTAGAAGAGATTACTTTATCTAAAGTAGATGATAAATTAATTTTAGATAAAGAAGAATTACTAGATTTAGATTTGGCAATACAAAGAAGAATTATAAGAGAGAGTTATAACTTTTTGCAAAAAGATTATAAAGATCTTTATTATAATCATGTGGAGTTAGTTTTAGAATTGATTAAAAACTCTGAAACAGGTAGTCAACTTGATTTGCCACAAGATATTAGTGTAAGATTAAATTATAATGAGATTATTTTTGCAGTTAGAGCTGATGATGATATTGATTATTTTAATTATAAATTAAGCATAGGAGTTAAGAAATTACATAAATTAGGTTTACAGATTAATTCTAAAGTTTGTGATAAAAATTATTCCTGGCAAGAAACCCTTAGTAATCCATCAATTGCTTGTTTTGATCTTGATAAGATAGGAGAAGAATTTTATTTAAGACAACGTAAAGATGGTGATCGTTTTTATCCTTTAGGTATGAAAGGAAGTAAAAAATTAAAGGATTTTTTAATTGATAATAAGATTTCACTTGATAAAAGAGATCAAATTCCTATCTTTACAACTTTAGAAGGTGATATATTTTGGGTAGGGGGATTAAGGGTAGATAATAGATTTAAAATAACAAACGAAACAGAAAAAATTCTAATGATTGAGACTCAAATATTAAAGGAGGAGTTATAGTGCTAGAAGGAATGATTAAAGAAGTACTAATTGATGAGAAGCAATTGAAAGATAGAATTAAAGAAATGGGGAAAACAATTACTAATCATTATAATGAAGACGATGAGATTGTGATGGTTTGTATATTAAGAGGTGGATTTATTTTTATGGCTGATTTGGTACGCCAAGTTGAATTGCCTGTTTCTTGTGATTTTATGGATGTTACAAGTTATGAAGGAGGAACTACTAGTACTGGAAATGTTCGAATTATTAAAGATTTAGAGGAGAGTATTGAAGATAAACATGTTTTAATAGTAGAAGATATTATAGATACTGGATTGACTTTAAAGCATGTGATTAATATGTTAAAAACTAGAAAGCCTAAGAGTATTAAAGTCTGTACTTTATTAGATAAACCTGAACGTAGGACAGAAAAAGAAGTAGAGGCAGATTGGAATGGATTTGAAATTCCAAATGAATTTGTAATAGGATATGGATTAGATTATGATGAAAAATATAGAAATATACCATATATTTTCATTCCTGAACCAGAACTTTATGAGGGGTAGTAATCAATTTGCTATAAATTATACAGTATGATATAATTGTTAATTGTGAAAGTATATGAAATTGTAGTTTTCTATTTTGGGAAGGAGGATTAATAGTTGAAGAAATTTTCAAAAAGTATAGGTTTTTATTTGATAATTATAGCAATAGGTGTTTTAATAGCCCAATATATTATAGCGCCAAATCAACCAAATGAAGAACTTAGTTATAGTGAATTTATAAATAAGGTAAAAGCTGGTGAAATAAAAGAAGTTACAACTATTGGAGAAAATAAAATTCAAGGCAAGTCATCAAGTGGAAAATCTTTCAATATATATATTCCTGGTACTATGGACAAAGTTGAAAAGATTTTAGACGAAAATGATGTGGATATTCAGACAAGGCCTGAACCTGAACCACCTTGGTGGACAGGGCTATTTGCTTATTTACTACCTACAGTTATCTTAATTGCTGCTTGGATCTTTATTATGAATAAGATGCAAGGTGGCGGAAATAAGATGATGTCTTTTGGTAAAAGCAAGGCGAGACTTCATGATGATGAAAAGAAGAGGGTTACTTTTGATGATGTAGCCAATTATGAAGAGGTTAAAGAAGAGTTAGTTGAAGTTGTTGAATTTTTGAAAAATCCTGATAAATTTAATAGATTAGGTGCAAAGATACCTAAAGGTGTATTGTTAGTGGGTCCTCCAGGAACAGGTAAGACTTTAATGGCTAGAGCTGTTGCTGGAGAAGCTGGTGTACCTTTCTTTATTATCAGTGGTTCTGATTTTGTAGAAATGTTTGTGGGTGTAGGTGCTTCTCGTGTTAGAGATCTATTTGAACAAGGGAAGAAGAACTCACCATGTATTATTTTTATTGATGAGTTAGATGCTGTTGGTCGTCAACGTGGTGCTGGTGTAGGTGGAGGTCATGATGAACGTGAACAAACCCTAAACCAATTGCTTGTTGAAATGGATGGTTTTGAGCCAAATGAAGGAATTATTTTAATGGCTGCAACTAATAGACCGGATGTATTAGACCCAGCATTATTAAGACCAGGCCGTTTTGACCGTCAAGTAACTGTTGATCGTCCTGATTATAAAGGTAGAAAAGGTGTTTTAGAAATCCATGTTAAAAATAAACCTATAGCTGATGATGTTGATTTAGGGGTATTAGCCCGTAGAACTCCTGGATTTACTGGAGCTGACATGGAAAACTTAGCTAATGAAGCGGCTATTTTGGCTGCACGAAGAAATAAAGATAAAATTAGTATGTTAGAATTTGATGATGCAATTGATCGTGTTATTGCAGGTCCACAAAAGAAGAGTAGAATAATTAGTGAAAAGGAGAAAGATATTGTTTCTTATCATGAAACAGGGCATGCATTATTAGGAGAACTATTAGAAAATGCTGATCCTACCCATAAAGTAACTATTATTCCTCGTGGTAGAGCTGGTGGATTTACTATTAATCTTCCAACAGAAGATAAAAGCTTTATAACTAAGGCTGAACTATTGGATAAAGTTACTATGTTATTGGGTGGTAGAGTAGCTGAAGAGGTCTTCTTGGATGATATTAGTACTGGAGCTCAAAATGATTTAGAGCGTTCTACTAAGATAATCAGAAATATGATTACTGACTATGGTATGAGTGAGAAGCTTGGTCCATTAACCTTGGGTCAAAAGCATAATGAACAGGTATTTTTAGGTAGAGATATATCGCGTAGTCGTAATTATAGTGAAGATGTAGCTGCATCAATTGATCAAGAAGCTAAAAATATGGTAGAAAGATGCTATCAAAGTGCTAGAGATATCTTATCAGAGAATAGTGATATGGTTGAAGATATGGTTTCTGAATTAAAAGAGAAGGAAACCTTAAATAGAAAAGAGATTAAAGCTATTATTAGTAAATATAAACCGGATTTCTATGATGATCTTGAAGAAGATTACTGGGATTTAGAAGATAAAGATAATAGTGAAGAGTAAATTGAAACCGCTAGTATTTATACTAGCGGTTTTTGATTTAAGAAATTATAAATTATGAGCCACAGTGCTTTAGCATGTGGCGCAAAAGTTAATATAGATAGTGTCGTTTAATGGGGATAAAGAGACATTTTTAGGTGATAGAAGTTAGGTCATAGGGGATAGTAAGGTCTTCCTACCTCCCATTTCCTAACTCCTAACTCCGAAACTGTCGCATTATCATGCTACTATATCACTTTATATATTAGTACAAGGTGTTAAAATTATAATTTTAGAGTTTGATAGATAAGCTAGTTTAAGCAAAATAATAAAACTTATAATAAGAATTACTTAAACTTAATTCTTTCGAATTATCCTTGACTAATAAAAAAGATCTATGCTATAATCAAAGCAAAAGAGGTCATAAGACTGGCGGATAATTATGGGTTTAACCATAAGGGATTATGATATATATATAATGAATTAGCCGACCGCCTGGGCAGATAGTGTAAATCCACTATTTGTTCAGGCGGTCTTTTATTATTTAGTGAATATTCAGTTTTAACTTAGCTATTGAAATTAATTTTAAAGGATAACTTTAGAAGAATAAAGAAATATTAAAGATAATAACAATCTACAAGGGGGAAGATAAAATGGCTTACAAATCAGATATTGAGATTGCACAAGAGGCAAAGATGTTACATATTAAGGAAATAGCTGCAAAGTTAGGATTAACTGAGGAAGATATTGAACTATATGGTGACTATAAAGCGAAGATTAAGTTAGAAACTTATCAGAGATTGATGGAAAAAGAAGAATTTGCTAAGTTAATCTTGACCACAGCAATTAATCCAACTCCAGCAGGAGAAGGAAAATCAACTACTACTGTAGGGTTAGGTCAAGCTTTAAATAAGATAGGTAAGAATACAGCTATTGCATTACGTGAGCCTTCTTTAGGACCGTGTATGGGAATTAAAGGTGGAGCTGCGGGTGGAGGATATTCTCAAGTAGTACCGATGGAAGATATTAATTTACATTTTACTGGTGATATTCATGCAATAGGAATAGCTCATAATTTATTATCAGCAACCATCGATAATCATATTAAACAAGGAAATGATTTGAATATAGATCCAACTAAAGTTACTTTCAAACGTGTAGTAGATATGAATGATCGAGCTTTAAGAGAAATTGTAGTAGGACTTGGTGGAACTGCTAATGGTCAACCTAGACAAGATGGATATATGATTACTGTAGCTTCTGAGGTTATGGCTATCTTATGTTTAGCAGAAGGAATATTAGATTTAAAAGAAAGATTAGGTGAGATAGTTGTAGCTTATAGTTATGATGGTGAGAAAGTAAGGGCTAGAGATTTAAAGGTAGCTGGAGCGATGGCTGCATTATTAAAAGATGCTATTAAGCCAAATTTAGTTCAGACTTTAGAGAATACACCTGCTTTTATTCATGGTGGACCTTTTGCTAATATTGCTCATGGATGTAATAGTATTATGGCAACTAAATTAGCACTTAAAACTTCTGATTATGTAGTAACAGAAGCTGGTTTTGGGGCAGATTTAGGAGCTGAGAAGTTCTTTAATATTAAGTGCCGCTTTGCAGAATTAGCTCCAGATGCTGTTGTATTAGTTGCAACTGCACGTGCTTTGAAATTACATGGAGGAGTAAATAAAAATAACTTAGATAAGGAAGATTTAGGTGCATTAGCAGCAGGCCTTGAAAATTTAGAGAAGCATATTGAGAATGTAAAGAAATTTGGTGTACCAATGGTAGTAGCTATTAATGAGTTCCCAACAGATACAAAAGCTGAATTAGAGTTGATTGGCAAGCGGTGTGAAGAGTTAGGTGTAGAAGTTGCTCTATCTCAAGTTTGGGCTAAAGGTGGAGATGGTGGGATTGATTTAGCTGAGAAAGTATTAGATGCTATAGAAAAGCCATCAGAATTTAAAGTGTTATATGATGTAGAAACTTCTATTGAAGATAAAATTACTAAGATTGCTACTGAAGTTTATGGAGCAGATAAGGTTAATTTTACTTCACAAGCTAAAAAAGATATTGTTAAATTAGTTAAAGATGGATTTGATAAGATGCCAATTTGTATGGCTAAAACACCAGCATCTTTATCAGATGATCCAAGCTTAAAAGGAAGACCTAGAGGGTTTGAAGTAACTGTTAGGAAAATTAATGTATCAGCAGGGGCAGGTTTTTTAGTAGCATTAACTGGAGCTGTAATGACAATGCCTGGATTACCTAAAAGACCTTCTGCTGAAAATATAGATATTGATGAAGCAGGAAAGATTACAGGGTTATTTTAGGAGCTAGGTAATAGGAAAACCTAGTACCTAGAGCCTAATACCTAACAACAATGGCAGAGTAGAAAGTAATGCGTTAAGTGCTTAAGGATGGGACGTTGTCTTAAGACGAAAGGTGAAATCTGCGGTATTACTTTCGCGTTCGCTGTACACTAAAGAGAAGATCTTCTTTTCTTAAGTGTGGTAAGCTGCCAGTTACTTAAGGGAGGATATAAGATGAAATTTAGTGTGAAAAGAATTGTTTATTTAGCTTTGTTAGTATCTTTAGGAGTTATGTTAAAATTCTTTAAAATTACTATTCCTTATTTAGGTTTAAGTTTTACTGGGTTTCCAATGATTTTAGCAGGTGTTTTATTTGGACCAATTTCAGGAGGGATTGTAGGTGGGATAACAGATATTTTAGGATTTATTCTTAGACCTACTGGAACTTTTATGCCTTATTTTACTTTAACAGCTATTTTAACTGGATTAATACCTGGGTTTATTGTTATGTTATTGAAGAATAATCCTTTAAAGTTTAGGCATTATTTATTAGCGGTTGGAATAGGGCAATTGATTACATCGGTAATTTTGATACCTTATTTTATTAATATTTTATTTAGAATTCCTTTTAGAGTTAAGTTTTATCCAGCATTAGTTACTCAACTTCAACATGTACCTTTATATGCTTTTGTAATTAAAGTTTTAGTTAATAGAATATCTAGTTTAGATATTGATTTAGAACTTAAGATTAATTCAGTTGAAGATATTAGTAATTAATTTCTTTTGTGGTTGAAATTATTAAAACTAATTAGTATAATAATAAAGAGTTTGACTATTTTAGAATTAAAAATAATTGAATATTTCGCTTGGATCCTAGAGGACCGAGACGGTATTGAGATTAATAGATTGGGATAACTGTATCTATTATATATATTTATGTCTAATTATGATTACATAAGCCTTCTTGTCCTTTTAGGATAGGAAGGTTTTTTGTTTTCTTGACTAAAAATTAATCACTACTATGAGGTGATATAAGTGACAAATAAAGTAACGATTAAAATGTTGCAACAAAAGAAAGACTTAAAAGAAAAGATTACAATGTTAACGGCCTATGATTATCAAACTGCTAAGCTAATTGATCAAACAGGTATTGATATTATTTTGGTTGGTGACTCTTTAGGGATGGTTGTCTTAGGATATGAAGATACTCTAGGGGTTACTATTGAAGATATGATTCATCATAGTAAAGCTGTTACTAGAGGAATTAAAAGAGCAATGGTTGTGACAGATTTACCTTTTATGGCTTATAAAATTGCTAATATAAGTCAGACTGTTCAGAATGCTGGACGAATTATTAAAGAAAGTGGAGTAACAGCTGTAAAGATGGAAGGTGGTCAAGAGATAGTAGAAGAGGTTAAAGCTACTATAAATGCTGGAATTCCAGTAATGGGTCATTTGGGGCTAACTCCTCAGTCGGTTAATCAATTTGGTGGATTTAAGGTACAGTGTAAAGAAGAATCAGCAGCTAAAAAGTTAGTCGAAGATGCTTTTGCTTTAGAAGAAGCTGGTGTTTTTGCTCTAGTCTTAGAATGCATACCTGCAAAATTAGCCAAAGAAGTTACTGAAAAAATATCCATTCCTACTATTGGTATTGGTGCTGGTAAGGATTGTGATGGTCAGGTATTAGTTACTCAAGATATGTTAGGAATATTATCAGACTTTACTCCTAGATTTGTTAGAAGATATGCTGATTTAGATAATCAGATCAAGCAAGCTTTAAAAAAGTATAAAGAGGAAGTTCAAAATGGAAACTTTCCTAGCTTAGATGAAAGTTTTATTTAATGAATATTTAGGAATTTATACTAAAATTTGAAATGTGGTGCTATAGAATTACTACATTTTTAGCTGCTGGCTATTGGCTACTAGTCGCTGGCTTAGAGCTTATAAAAATAATACTAATAGCTAGAGGCTAACAGCTATAAGCTAGTGGCCAAAATGTCGCTCTATAACTATAAAGTTTCATTTAACTAGATATCTATAATGAGATTATTCATGATAGAGTTTTATTTTCATAAGTACAGAAGTGGAGTGGAAGGAGAAGAGTAGATGAAAATTTTGAAGAAGATCTCAGAGGTTAGAGAGTATGTCAAAGCGAGAAGAAAAGAAGGTAAAAGTATTGCTTTGGTACCTACTATGGGTTACTTACACCAAGGTCATCTAACTTTGATGAAAAAGGCTAAAGAGGATAATGATATAGTGATTGCTAGTATATTTGTTAACCCAACTCAATTTGGGCCAACAGAAGATTATGAAGATTATCCTAGAGATTTAGAGCGAGATGTTAACTTAGCTAAAGAAATAGGAGTAGATATTATTTTTGCACCAGAGGTTGAAGAGATTTATTTAAAGGATGAGCTTACTACAGTTACGGTAGATTCTTTGAATGAAAGGCTTTGTGGGGGTTCGCGTTCTGGTCATTTTGATGGTGTTTGTACTATAGTTAGTAAATTATTTAATATAGTAAACCCTGACCGATCATATTTTGGACAGAAGGATGCTCAACAGGTTTTGATAATTAAAAAGATGGTAGATGATTTAAACTTTGATATTAAAATAGTAACAGTTCCTATCGTAAGAGAAGAAGACGGGTTGGCAATGAGTTCTCGTAATAAATATTTAAATAAGGAAGAAAGAAAAGCTGCTTTGGTATTATACAGTTCTTTAAAATTAGCAAAGAAATTAATTGTTTCTGGAGAAAGGAACGCTAATTTTATTAAAGAAGAAATAATAAGTTTAATTAATCAGGAAGAGTTAGCTGAAATTGATTATGTTAAAATAGTAAAGCAAAGCAATATAGAAGAGATTAATGAGATTGAAGGTGAAATTTTGATTGCTTTAGCTGTATATATAGGACAGACAAGATTGATTGATAATTTGATGTTAGATGTTGAAAAATAAATAGGAGTAGAGTTATGTGAATTTAAATTAAAACTTAAGATTGATAAAACGACAGTTTTGGAGTTAGGCGTTAGGAGCTAGGACATAGAAAGATCTTACTAACTCCTATGACCTATCACCTAGCACCTAAAAGTGTCGCTTTATATTCTATATCACGTCACATTTGAATTTTAATCAGTTCACACTTATAATTTAGTGACCTTAAATTAATAATCTTATGGAGGTATAGACTATGATGAGGATGATGTATAAATCTAAGATTCATCGAGCCAGGGTAACAGAGGCTAACTTAAATTATGTTGGTAGTATTACTATTGATGAAGAATTAATGGAGGCAGCTAATATATTGCCTAATGAAAAGGTGCAAGTTGTTAACAATAATAATGGAGAAAGATTAGAAACATATGTTATTCCTGGCGAGAGAGGTTCTGGTGTAATTTGTTTAAATGGTGCAGCTGCTAGAAAGGCTGAACTTGGAGATGTATTAATTATAATTTCTTATGTTTTAATTGATGATAAAGAAGCTAAAGAAATAAAGCCTAAAATCGTATTTGTTGATGAAAATAACAAGATAAAATAAAGAATAAAATTTTATGGAGGGATAAAATTGAAAATAACAGTAAGGCAGTTAACTATTATAGGTATATTAGGAGCAATCTCTTTATTATTAGGTTCGACACCATTAGGATTTATTCCGGTTCCAACTCCAGCAGGTTCTGCTACTATTATGCATATACCAGTTATTATTGGGGCTATTATGGAAGGTCCTGTTGTTGGGGGGTTTGTAGGATTGATTTTTGGATTGTTTAGCTTTTTAAGGGGTGGAGCTGTATTATTTTCAGATCCAGTAATAGCTATTCTGCCAAGAATATTAATTGGGATTTTTTCTGCTTATAGCTATAAAATGGTTAAAAACAGAATAGGTGGAGCGGGTATTGCTGCTATAATTGGTACCTTGACCAATACTGTAGGAGTATTATCTTTAGCTGTAGTAAAAAATTATTTACCGAATTGGGAAACTGCTTTGACGATTGCAATCACCCATGGATTAGCAGAAGTAGTTTTAGCTGTATTAATTACAGTAGCAATAGCTAAAGGTTTAGATAGAGCTAGATTGGATTAATATTTGATTGAATTATAAATTATTATCTTTCTTTTTTATATTGATTTAATTAATATAAAGAATATTTTTATGGTATTCTAATATAAAGGAGGGAAGATTATATTATGACTAACTTTCATACTAGACAAAATAATAATTATGGTAAAGAGATTGATTTTAAAGAGTTAACAAATATATTGAATAATTTATTACCAGAGAAAGGTTATGGTATTTTACTAGATTGTATAATTCCACAAATTCGTAATATGAGTTATCCTCATGGTATTTCTAAACCAATACCTTTTTTAAGGGCTGTAAATTTAGAAGAGAGTTTTATGATGTTAATGGTGGAGTATAAGCTATATGTTCCAGGTTCTGAGAATGATGAAGAATTGGCATTAGAAATAACAAAACCAGATTTTCATATCTTCAAAAAAGAAAATGAGATTAATTTCGTGTATAGAGATGATAAAGTGATTACTTTGAAATTACATAATTCTTTTGACTTTGCTTATGAGTTAGATGATGATGGTTTGATTCCAACATTGTCATTTGTTGAATGGGTCAGTAGTCCCTTTATTTAGTTAGTGATAGTTATATTATGAGTGATGAATTGAAGTTAGTTTTTTAAGATCATCACTCATGATTTAACCTTTTCTTTTTTAAAATTATTTCACTTGTGTTATAATTACTTTAGAGCAATCTGGCTATTATTATGAGTTTGGAGGGTTGATATGTTAAATAAAGATTATGATCAGATGGTTGATAAACTAGTAGAATGGATACAGAAGAAAGTTAAACAAGCTGGGTGTAATGGGGTAGTAGTTGGCTTAAGTGGAGGAATTGATTCTGCTGTAACAGCTACCTTATGTAAGAAGGCTTTCCCGGAGAATACCTTTGGCGTAATTATGCCTTGTTATAGTGATCCACAAGATGCTAAAGATGCTAAGTTGGTAGCTGAAAAATTTGCTATTCCATATCAGGTAGTTGATTTAAGTACTACTTTTGATCAGTTATTAAAGTCAATTGAAGGAAGAGCTGATGTAGAAAAGAGTATGGCTGTGGCAAATATTAAGCCAAGGTTGCGGATGACTACTCTTTATTATTATGCAAGTATAAAAAATAGTTTAGTAGTAGGAACTGATAATCGTAGTGAATTGAAAGTGGGCTATTTTACCAAGTATGGTGATGGTGGAATTGATATTGCTCCTTTAGGAAATTTAGTGAAATTAGAGGTTAGAGAAGTTGCAAGTGCTTTGGGGATTCCAGAGAAGATTATTACTAAAGATCCTTCTGCAGGTTTATGGGGAGGACAAACTGATGAAGCAGAAATGGGAATTACATATGAAGAATTAGATAAATATATCTTAACAGGAGAAGCTACTCCTAGAGTAAAAGAGATTGTTGACGACTTATCCTCTAAGAACAAACATAAATTAGAAGCAATTCCTATTCCTAAATTTTAGTTATTCAAGCAATTGAATAGAGGTATTTGATTTAACCAAGCGATTTATCGCTTGGTTTTCCCTTTTCATATGACGGAAAAGATGATATAATTATTTCATAATATAAAATCGGAGGATGTATAGATGAGCAAAAGTATAGTTCAATCAGTGGATAGATCACTGAGTATCTTAGAGATATTAGTAGAAGAAAACCAGCCTATTTCTTTGAGCCAGATTAGTGAAAAGGCTAATTTAAATATTAGTACAGTACACAGATTATTACATACTTTAATGCATAGAGGTTTTGTAGGACAGGAAAAAGATAGTGGTAAATACAAATTAGGGCTAAGAATCTTTGAGATTGCAAGCGCTTTAGAAAGCTCTTTGGATTTAAAGGCAGTAGTACGTCCTTATTTACGGGAAATAGTAGATGAATGCAATGAAACAGCTAATTTAACTATTTTAGATGGTGGAGATGTTGTTTATATTGATCAAGTTGAGTCCACTAATATGGTTAGAATGTTTGCTAATATTGGTAGTAAAGGTCCTGCACATTGTTTGGGTTCTGGAAAAGTTTTATTAGCATTTTTAGAAGAAGATAAGTTAGAAAGTATTTTGAAAGATATTAAACTAACTAAATATACTTCGGAAACTATTAGTAGTATGGATAAATTAAAGAAGAATTTAAGTCAAATTAGACGGCAAGGATATTCTATTGACTTTGAAGAGATGGAAGAAGGTGTTAGATGTGTTGCAGCACCTATTCGTAATGAAGCGGGAAAAGTAATTGCTGCAATAAGTGTTTCAGGTCCTAATACAAGAATTACTGATAAGTTTTTATATACTAAATTAATTCCACTAGTTACAGGAAAGGCAGAAGAGATATCTAAGAATATTGGAGATATTGGTATTAAAGAATTTAGTAATTAGCCTATAATTTTTATAATATTGAATAATAAATTATATATGGAGGAAAATTAGATGTTAAGAAAGCAAAGTGTAGTTTTTGAGCATAAAAAAGGCTTACATGCAAGAGTAGCTGCTTTGATTGTTCGTAAAGCAAACCAATTACAAAATAAATATAAGGATAAACTATTTATTGGTAGAGATGAGGGGAATCTTTTACCAGCTACTAGTTTAATTTCTGTTACTTCAACTAATGTTAAGTATAAAGATGAGATGCTGGTTGTTAGCAAAGGAGATAATGCTGATAAATCTATAATTGAATTTGTAGAGTTTTTGAAGGGGAGGTTTGATCTAGAAAATAAGAGTAATCGTGATACAATAGATCAGTTATTACAAGAAGCAACTTTAACAATGGATAAAGTCTTTAACAATATTGCTAATGGTGTAATTATTGTTGACAAGGAAGGTATAATTACTGCCTTTAATCCTGCAGCTGAAAGAATTACTGAATTATCAGCAAATAAAGTGATTGGTGAAGAGATAAATTCAATTATCCCTAATTCTAGGCTAAAATATATAATTGATTCCGGAGAAGCTGAGGTTGGCAAAAGGCAAGAAATCAACGAAGCTACAATTATTGCCAATAGAACACCGATTTTTTATAATAATAAAATAATAGGTGCTGTAGCAGTATTTCAAGATATTTCTACTTTAGAGAGATTATCAGGAGAATTAAAAGAGGTTAAAGTTTTAAAAGAAAGATTAGATTTAATTTTGGAATCTGTGCAGGATGGTATCTGTGTAATCAATAAAGATGGAATAATAGAGTATGTTAATCCTACTTACTCTAAAATGCTTGATATAGATGAAGAGGATATTGTAGGCTATCCCGTTGAAGAGATCTATGATGATAAAAATTATCAGAAGGTTTTGAATACAGGAGAAGGTATAACTGGTGTTGTCCGTGAGAAAAATAATGATATAGTCATTATTTCAAATATTTATCCTATACAAGTTGATGGTGAAGTTGATGGAGTTGTTCTAGTATCAAAAAAGAAGACAGAAATTGAAAAGTTAGCAGATCATTTAAAAGAATTATCAGCCAAAGCAGAATATCTTGAACAAGAATTAAAAAGAGAGAAGAAATTAGATTCATCTTTTAAAAGAATTATTGGTAGAAGTGGAGTTTTAAAAGATTCTTTAGTTAGAGCATCAAAGGCTGCTGAAACTTCATCAACTGTATTGATTCGAGGTGAGAGTGGAACGGGTAAAGAGCTAGTTGCTGAAGCTATTCATTATGCTAGCTCAAGAAAGGATAAACCTTTTATCAGAGTGAACTGTGCCGCTATACCATCTAGTTTAATTGAAAGTGAATTGTTTGGTCATGAAAAAGGTTCTTTTACAGGTGCAATCAATAAAAAAGTAGGTAAATTTGAATTAGCAGATGGTGGAACTATATTTTTAGATGAAATAGGTGAATTATCAATTGAATTACAAGTAAAATTATTAAGAGTCTTACAAGAAAGAGAGTTTGAAAGAGTTGGAAGTATAGATAGAATCTCTGTAGATATTAGAGTTATTACAGCTACTAATAGAAATTTAGAGGAGATGATTAAAGATGGTGATTTTAGAGAAGACTTATATTACAGATTAAATGTTATTCCAATTATTTTACCGCCTTTAAGAGAGAGGAAGGAGGATATACCTCTTTTATCCGACTATTTTCTACATACCTTATCTGATAAGCTAAATAAAAAGGTTGATAGTATTTCCCAAGAAGCTATAGATCTTCTTACAAATTACTCTTGGCCAGGAAATGTTAGAGAGTTACAAAATATAATTGAAAGAGTAATTAATTTTACTGATCATTTAGAAATTCAAGTTGAAGATTTACCTGATTATTTAAAAAATAATTATAAAAACGAAAATTCTTTAATTAATTTAAATTCTGATGGAGAGGTGGCTAGTTTAGAAGAATATGAGAGGGAAATTATAAAACATGCTTTAAAGAAACACAAAAGCTTTAACGCCACTGGTAAGGTTTTAGGTGTTACTCATAAAACAGTAGCTGCTAAAGCAAGGAAGTATGGCTTAGTAAAAGATTAGTTGGTAAAAAAGATCAGATAAACTGGTAATTAATATCAAGCTAGTGGCTCTTTTAAAGGATATTATCTTCTTTTATAGATTGCTAAAGACGTCATATGCTATTTATTAGTATATAGATTTATTTTTATTCTTTATAAGCTAAGGTATAAAAATATATATATTATAATCTTATTATCTTTATTTTTCTTCTTTTTTATAGATTATATGTCTTGATTTTATTTTTTGGAATGATAATTGCAATATATATTTGGTGAATAATTAAATTACTCAATTTTTATTAGTTAAAAATTCAAATAAAATAAAATAATTTTTATGGAGGGATTCCAATGGTAGAAAAAAAGGTTACAATTAATAATGAAACAGGTATTCATGCTAGACCAGCTTCTATGATTGTTCAAGAGGCTAATAAATATGGTGCTGATATTAAGATTGCTAAAGATGCTAATGAAGTTAATGCTAAAAGCATTATGGGAATTATGAGTTTGGGTATCAGTAAAAGTACAGAAATTACAGTTAAAGCAGAAGGAGCAGATGCTGAAGAAGCAGTTGATGCATTAGTTGAATTGGTTGAAAGTGGTTTTGGAGAATAAAAAGGAGTGATAATAAATGAGTAAACAAATGCTAGGAGTAGCAGCATCTCCAGGAATAGCTATTGGTAAAATTTTAATTTTAGAAGAAGAAAACCTTGAATATGACAAAAAGAAGTTTGATGATGTAGATAGTGAAAAAAATAGATTACATGATGCTTTAGATGTTTCTAAAGAACAATTGACAGCTATCAAAGAAAAGGTTGAAAGAGAGATGGGAAGTGACAAAGCAGAAATTTTCCAAGCTCATTTAATGGTAGTAGCTGATCCAGAGTTAATATCTGCGATTGAAAATAAGATTGAGAGTGAACAAGTCAATGCAGAAGTAGCATTAGATGAGACGGTAGAGCAATTTGCTACTATGTTTGCTAATATGGATAATGATTATATGAAAGAAAGAGCTAGTGATATTCGTGATGTAGGAGGTAGAATCCTAAAGAATTTATTAGGAGTAGAAAGTGTTGATTTAGCAGAATTAGAAGAAGAGGTTGTTTTGATTGCTGAGGATTTAACACCTTCTGATACAGCTCAAGTTGATAAAGATAAAGTTTTAGGTTTTGCTACTAAAATTGGTGGTAGAACTTCCCATACTGCAATTATGGCTCGTTCATTAGAATTACCTGCTGTAGTTGGAGTTAGTGATATCTTAGATGAAGTAGAAAATGGAAAGCAAATTATTGTAGATGGGGTAGATGGTAATATAATTATTAATCCATCTGCTGAAGAGCTAGAAACTTATGAAACTAAAGCTCAAGAATATCAAGAAAGAAAGAAACGTTTAGCTCAACTTAAAGAATTACCAGGGAAGACAGAAGATGGTCATCAAATAGAATTAGTAGCTAATATCGGAACTCCAAAAGATGTTAAAGGTGCTTTAGATAATGGAGCAGAAGGTATTGGGTTATATCGTAGTGAGTTCTTATATATGGATCGTGATTCTTTACCTACTGAAGAAGAACAGTTTGAATCTTATAAAGAAGTAGCAGAGAAGATGGAAGGACCAGTTGTAATTAGAACTTTAGATATAGGTGGAGATAAAGAGTTATCATACTTAGATCTGCCCGAGGAGATGAATCCATTTCTTGGTTATCGGGCAATTAGAATCTGTTTAGATCAAGTTGATATCTTTAAAACTCAATTGAGAGCTATTTTAAGAGCTAGTGCTTATGGTCAAGTTAAGATTATGTATCCAATGATCTCTGCTTTAGAACAATTAAGAGCAGCTAATGAAATTTTAGAAGAGGTTAAAGATGATTTAAGGTCTGAAAATGTTGAATTTGATGAAAATCTAGAAGTTGGAATGATGATTGAAGTTCCAGCAGCTGCTATGATTGCAGATATACTAGCTAAAGAGACGGACTTCTTTAGTATTGGTACAAATGATCTAATTCAATATACAACAGCAACAGATAGAATGAATGAAAATATATCTCATTTATACCAACCATTCCATCCTGCTTTATTACGTTTGATTAAACGTGTTGTAGAAGCAGCTCATGCTGAAGGTAATTGGGCAGGAATGTGTGGTGAAATGGCAGGAGATAAGAGGTTAACGCCTTATTTATTAGGAATAGGCCTAGATGAGTTTAGTATGAGTGGTATCTCTATTCCAGAGGTTAAAGATAATATTAGAAATATGACTCTAGAAGAAGCAAAAGAGATTGCTGAAAAGGCATTGACCTTCTCTACGGCCAAAGAAGTTGAAGATTATTTAAGTAATCCTAAGTAAATATTTCTAATTATTAACAACTACTCAATCTTGAGTAGTTGTTTTTTTTATAGTAAACTATAGTATAGAATATATACAAAGGTGGTGTAGTCATGGATTTTAAACAAGAATTTAATCTAAAGCAAGGGCAAAAGATGATTATGACACCTAAGTTGCAACAGGCTATAGAGCTATTACAGTTTTCTACGCTAGAGTTAAGAGAGTATATAGAAGAAGAAATAATAAATAATCCTTTATTAGAATTTGAAGATATCTATAGCTCATCAGCCAATTATAGTGGAGAATCTTATAGTCAAGAAGGTATTAATTATCAGAATTTTATTGCTGATAGGCCAAGTTTAGATGAATATTTGTGCCAACAATTATATTTAGTTGCTGATAATAAGTTGGAAGAAGAGATCGGCCAATATATAATAGGAAATTTAGATGATTCAGGTTTTTTTACTGATGAGGAAAAAGTGAAGGAAGAATTAAAAGTAAGTGATAAGGAAATAGAAGTTATACTAAGTAAAATAAAAAAATTTCAGCCATTAGGGATAGCTGCAAATAATATTGAGGAATCTCTAGTATTACAGTTAGATAATTTAACAGCAGAAATAGATATTCAAGATATTAATTTAGCCAAAAAGATAATCTGTGATTATTTATCTGAATTGAGTAAAAATCAAGTTTCTATAATTGCTAAGAAGCTTAATCTTGAACTAGATCATGCCCAGAAGTTGATTGATTTAATTAAAAGTTTAACACCTATTCCAGTTGAGGGATTCAACGATTTATATAATAATTCTTACTTAGAACCTGATGTGATATTAAAAAGGGTTAAGGGAGATTATATTATTATAATGGATGAAAGAAGTTTTCCGACTTTAAGAATTAATAGATATTATAAAAAGATCTTAGAACAGGGTAAATCAGAAGTAGAGTTACAGGATTATGTTAATGAGAAATTAAACTCTGCCTTATGGTTAATTAAGAGTATTGAACAGCGCAGAAGAACTATTTATAATATAGTCCAAGCAATTATCGATCTTCAAAGAGATTTTTTGGTTGGTGGACTAGAATATTTGAAGCCAATGACAATGCAAGAAGTTGCAGATGCTATTGATATGCATGAATCAACAGTAAGTAGAGCTACAAGTGATAAGTATATCCAAACCCCTCATGGATTATTTGAGATGAAATTTTTCTTTAGTGAAAGTATCAAAACTAAAAGTGGTTTTACTTCTGCAGTAAGTGTAAAACAGAAGTTAAAGACTATTATTGAAGAGGAAGACAAATCTAAACCTTTAAGTGATCAAAAAATAGTCGATAAATTAAAAGCAATGAATATAGATATTTCGAGAAGAACTATTGCTAATTATAGAAAAGAGTTGAGTATTCCATCTTCTAGGCAGAGAAAAAGGTATGCATATTAAGGTATGAACTTTTCTAAGACTCTAAGTATTTGTCTTAATTTTAATAGCTAGTAACTATGTTTTTTAGATATTGTTAAAAATTTCATTGTTGAGTGATGGTGATAAAATACCCTATACTCTTTTTGTAATTAATCTAAATTGCATTTTACATTTATACTAGTTATAATTAGAGTTATAAACAACAAAGAAGGTGAAGTTGATGTTTTTGAGGTTATTATTATTATTTACCTTAATTCCAATGATTGAGTTGTCATTATTAATTAGAATAGGAAGTTATATGGGGTTATTGCCTACTCTTTTCTTAGTAGCTGTAACTGGAGTTATTGGTGTATCACTAGCTAGAGAGCAGGGGTTTTTAGTAGTAAGTAAGATTAGAAAGTCTTTAGATAGTGGTAAATTGCCGGCTGATAGTCTAATAGAGGGTTTGTTAATCTTGATTGGAGGAGTTATGTTGTTGACTCCAGGATTATTAACAGATATAAGTGGTTTTTTATTAATAATTCCTTTGAGTCGTAGAATCGTTAGAGGCTTAGTAAAAAATAAATTTAAAAACCATATACATTATCATCAGAGTTCAGTTTATAGTAAGAAGGAAAGGGATAATTATTCAGGAACTAATAATTATAGTGATGAAGATGAGTGGGGAAATCTGTCAGATTCAATTGATGTAGATTATGAAGAAATAGATGATTAATATAGATAAAAAAGCCGGGGAAGAATCCCCGGCTTTTTTATACCTTAAATTTATCAACTAAAATCTTTATTTCTTGTGCCATATCAGCTAATTCTTGTGATGAATTGCTTATTTCCTCAGACATATGTCTAATATCATTTGCTGAATTGTCTGTATTTTTAATGGCTCCCAACAGTAAATCCTTTTCGTGTTTTCCCTGTTCTGGTAGTTTAAATAGTTTGATTTAAGTTTAGTAGATTTTTTTAGTTGTTCTTTATATTAAGGTTATTTTTGATTATTATCTGTTTTATTTTCTTTTTGCTTTGATAATTCTTCTGCTGTTTCAAATTGACTTTGGAGCTTTAAAGATTTCAACCTTTGAGGATTATTTATTTCTTTTTCTGCTTTATTAAGATCCAATATTTTTTTCAGAGAAATACCATCATTAGATTTTACTAATGAATATGACCTAAGTACAATATAAGCTAAGGTATAAAATCCTACTAATAATAAACCAGCAAAAAGCCCTGAACCTTGTCCTGGAATTATAGGCATACTTGCTATTATCGCTAATAAAAATATAAGTCCGAACAAGGATGTATAAGGATATCCTGATAGTTGACAATTTCCTTGGGGAGGGCAACCTTTATTCTTTCTGAATTTATAGTGGGTAGCCATAATAATAACATAGGCAAATAATAAAGAAAACCCACCAGAACTAATTAAAAAGACATAGATTTCGCTCGGCAATAAATAAGCTAGACCAACTCCTGTAATCATGGCAATGCCAGAAAATAGAATTCCTCTTTTTGGTATATCGCTATCTTCTTTTATCCATGCTGGAGCATAACCATTTTCTGCTAAAGAACTTATCATCCGTCCTAGTCCAAACATAGCTGCTAACATTGTTGATAAAATTGCAATGATTAATATTATATTCATAGCTCTTGCTGCCCATCCGACCCCAGATGCTGTTAAAGCTGCTACAAAAGGGCTAACTTCTTCTGTTAGTCCTTTTGTAGGTATGAGTGGGAGTAGTACTGTAATTGCAAGAGAATAAAGTATTACAAGGCCTAAGACTGTGAAGTTGATTGCTTTAGGTATAGTCTTTTGTGGGTCTTTAGCCTCAGAAGCAGCTAAGCCAATCACCTCAAAACCTGCATAAGTGAACATAACAATTAACATACTACCGGCAATACCACTTATTCCTTCAGGAAGAAAAGGTTCTTTGCCTATAGCTCCTATTCCAATAGGTCTTCCTGTTATACCAACTATAAGTGCTATTGCTCCTAATATAAAGGCTGCTATAGCAGTTAGCTTTATCAAAGCTAGTCCGCTTTCTAAAGTGGTTAATAGTTTTGCTCCTAATAAATTTAATGCTGTTACCCCAGCAATAATTATTATAGCTGTAAAAGGTAATGAAATTCCAGGGAACCAATTTCTGAGAAGAAGAGATGCGGCTGTAGCTTCACTAGACATAGCAAGAATTATTCCTGTCCAATAAACCCAACCTACAACAAATCCAACTAGGGGTCCAAACATTTCTTCAGCATAGGTCCTAAAAGAACCGGGGGCTTGTTCTGCTACAGTCATTTCAGAAAGTGCTGTTAATATTATATGGACTAGTATCCCAGCTAAAAGGTAGGATATAAGTACTCCAGGTCCAGCAGTTCGTATAGCTATAGCAGATCCTAAAAAGAATGATCCGCCTACTACAGTTCCAAGAGATAGCATTGTAAGATGCCATATTGATAAACCGCTATTTTTTTTAGACATATTTACACCTCTTTTAAAATTGTATTTTTCTATTGTTAGTATGTTTAAAAAGACTTTAATTATTATAATGATCTATTTTATAAAATTATAGTATATTCAAAACTGATAAATTTTATTTTTTTATTTAATAATTAACAATTATAGTATATAATAAAGGTGAATAAATTCTTTGATAAACATATTATTTAATAATTTGGTTAATTATATTAAAGTAAATATTTATTATTTAAACTCAAAAAAACTAAAATATTAGAGTTAAATAACTATTTGATAAAAAAATATTCATAAAAAAGTTAACATGAACTTGACACAATTTATTTTTCCTGTTAATATATAAGCAAATAAAAGCGAATTCAAGGAGGAAGTAGAGTGAGTAATTTAACGAGAGAAGATGTATTAAGAAAAGCCGAGGAGTTAGAAGTTAAGTTTATTAGATTGCAATTTACTGATATTTTAGGGGTAATTAAAAATGTTGCAATCACAGTTAATCAATTAGAGGATGCATTAGATGGTAAAATTATGTTTGATGGTTCATCAATCGATGGTTTTACTAGAATTAATGAATCAGATATGTATTTAAAGCCAGACTATGATACTTTTACCGTATTCCCATGGAGACCAAAAGATGGTGCAGTAGCTAGATTGATCTGTGATGTATATATGCCTGATGGAACTCCTTTTGAAGGTGGACCAAGAAACGTATTAAGAAAAGCTTTAAAAGAGGCTGAAGAGATGGGTTATCAAATGTATGTTGGTCCTGAACCAGAATTCTTCTTATTTGAAAGAGATGAAGAGGGAAATGCAACTACTATAACTCATGACCAAGGTGGATACTTTGATTTAGGACCTATCGACAAAGGTGAAGATACTAGACGTGATATTGTTTTAGCATTAGAACAAATGGGCTTTGAAATGGAAGCTTCTCACCATGAAGTTGCTCCAGGACAGCATGAGGTTGATTTTAAATATGAGGATGCTTTAAGAACGGCTGATAATATCGCTACTTTTAAATTTGTAGTTAAGGCTATTGCTAATAAGCATGACTTACATGCTACTTTTATGCCAAAACCTATTTTTGGAGAGAATGGTTCTGGAATGCATATGAATCAATCATTATTTAAAGATGGAAAGAATGCATTTTATGATGAAAATGATAAATTAGGTCTAAGTCAAGAGGCATATTACTATATAGGTGGATTATTAAAGCATGCTAAGGCTATTGCAGCTATTACTAATCCAACTGTTAACTCTTATAAGAGATTAGTACCAGGATATGAAGCACCTGTTTATTTAGCTTGGTCTGCTTCTAATCGTAGTGCGTTAGTAAGAATCCCAGCTGCACGTGGTGCGGGAACTAGAGTTGAGATGAGAAATCCTGATCCAGCTGCTAACCCATACCTAGCTACTGCTGTAATGTTGAAGGCTGGTTTAGATGGAATTAAGAACAAAATTGAACCACCTAAAGAGATTTTAGAAGATATTTTTGAGATGACTAAAGCTGAAAGAGATGCAGCAGGTATTGATAATTTACCAGGTAATCTTTTCGATGCTGTACAAGAGCTATTAGCAGATGATTTAGTAAAAGATGCTCTAGGTGAGCATGTTGTAGAACATTTTGTAGAGGCTAAGATGATTGAGTGGGATGTATATAGAACTCAAGTTCATCAATGGGAATTAGATCAATACTTAAATGTATTTTAATTAAATATTATAAAGCAGATTGCTTATGCAGTCTGCTTTTTTATTTTTATAAAATCAAGTCTTAAAATTAAATTAAGTAATATATTTTAAATTTCCACTTAAATTATAATTAAATAATTGTTATAATAAGCTTCGTAATAAAATTTATAAGAAGAGGTGTATAAGTAATGCAAATTAATATAGTATTAATTATAATAACGATCCTAGGATTAATAGTTAGAAATAATTCTTTGATTATTTCTGGAGCGGTTTTATTGTTAGTTAGATTATTGAAAGCGGAAGGATTTTTAAATATAATTGATAATTATAGTGTTAAAATTGGAATTATTCTAATTATGTTAGGAGTTTTAACCCCCTTAGCAACTGGAGATTTAAAGCTTGAAGGAATGACAGAAAATTTGATGAATCCAATCGCTATCTTAGGTCTAATAATGGGGATAGCAGTTACCCAATTTACTAGAGAGGGTTTAATGTTGATGGAAAATACACCTACTGTGACTATTAACCTTGTAATTGGAGTAATTATAGGTGTTGCTTTCTTTAAGGGGGTACCTAGTGGTCCATTGATTGCAAGTGGAATTACAGCGGTTATATATAAATTAATTTCCTTGTTTAGATAAAGGAAGATCTTATTGTTTAAAGAAAGATAGAGATAGTAAAGTTTAATTGGAGGTAAGATAATGAAGAGGGTTCTAATTGCTTATTCAAAGGATAATAAATTAAAAGAAATTGCTGAAGGTTTGAAATTAGGTTTTGAATTCAATGATATTATGGTAGATTTAGAGACGATTCCTACAAATTCTCCCGCAGTTTATTTTTCTAAGTATGATTTAGTTCTTGTAGGTAGTCCGAATTTGGGCTTGTTTGGTGGTAATTTAGATCCAAAGGTAGATATATTTTTGCAGAATACAAAAAGGGCTGTTGGCCAAGAGGTAATTGCTTTTGTGCAGGAACGTTTTTTTGGAAGGTCTAAAGCTTTAAAAATTTTAATGGGTAAGTTGGAATCGCAGGGTTGTATAGTTAAGGATTTTAGAGAATTGAAAGATAAAGAAAGTGCCAAAAGATATGCAAAAGGATTTAGATTATAGTCTTGAAAAAATTAAACTTAGAATGTATAATAAATTATTGTTGTATCATAATACGTTATTAATTAGTTATCAAATTTAGAAAGAGGTTGGTACTTTGCCAAAAGAGGTAAAGCTTAGAATAAATAGTATTCAAGATGATGGCAATCAAAGTAATAAAATTTCTTTTAAAACTAAAGGTAGTTTATATAATAAAAATAATACATATTATTTAAAATATAAGGAAGAGTTAGAAGGAGTAAAAGGAGTAAAAACTACTCTTAAGATAAAGCCAGATAGGTTAACTTTAATCAGACAAGGAAAATTAAGAATGATACAAGAATTTGTATTAGATGAAAAAAGGGAGTTTGATTATCATACCCCTTATGGAACTTTAAATTTTGAAGTTGAAGTTCAAAATTTAAAGTTTGATCTAGGTTCTTCTCAAGGGAAGATTAGCTTATCTTATCAGTTGTATAATGATTTGAAAATAATAAGTAGTAATGAATTAAATATTTTTTATAAGGAGGAATAAGATGGCGCTGGTACAAAAGTTAGAAGATGAATTGCTAGCAGCAATAGAAAATGCGATAAATATTTCAAATGAGCTAGATATAGAAGAGTTGCCAGATATCAAATTAGAAGTACCACGTGATGAGTCCCATGGGGATTATGCCACAAATATTGCAATGGTTTTAGCAGGACAAGCTAAAATGGCTCCTCGTCAAATTGCGGAGATAATTAAAGAAAATTTATCAGGGGTAGATTTGATTGATAAAGTTGAGGTAGCTGGACCAGGATTTATTAACTTTTTCTTAAGTAATAAATGGTTATATGATGTTTTAGCGGAGATTGAAGAACAAGGAGAAAGTTATGGCGAAGTTAATGTTGGAGCAAGTAAAAAAGTTCAAGTTGAATTTGTAAGTGCTAATCCAACAGGTCCTTTACATGTAGGGCATAGTCGTGGTGCTGTTGTGGGCGATGTATTATCAAACATCTTATCTAGTGCAGGATTTGTTGTAGGTAAAGAATATTATATTAATGATGCTGGTAATCAGATGAATCTTTTAGGTAAATCTGTTGCTATTAGATATCAACAGTTATTAGGTGAAGAGGTTGAGATTCCTGAAGAATCATATCAAGGTGTTTATATAAAAGATATTGCTCAAGAAATAATAGATGAAGAAAATAATAATCATCTGCAAGATGCTAAAAGTGGTAATTATGATTTCTTTAGAGAATATGCTTATCAGAAGTTATTAAACAATATTGAAAGTGATTTAAAAAGTTTTGGGGTAGAGTTTGATAAATGGTTTAGTGAACAAACTCTCCATCCAGATAGTGTAGAGGAAGTAGTAGAAGAATTAAAGAAATCTGACTTCATCTATGAAAATGAAGGGGCTTTATGGTTTAGGTCAACTCAATTTGGAGATGATAAGGATAGAGTAGTTATTAAAGATGATGGAAATCCTACTTATTTAGCTGCAGATATAGCTTATCATAAGAACAAATATGATCGTGGCTTTGAAGAAGTTATTAATGTATGGGGTGCTGATCATCATGGCTATATCGAAAGAATGAAAGCTGTAATAGAAGCTTTAGGTTATGACCGTGAATCATTACAGATTGTCTTAGTGCAGTTAGTTACTCTATTGCGTGATGGTGAGAAAGTTCCTATGTCTAAACGGGCTGGTAATTTTGTTACTTTGCGTGATGTAGTAAAAGAAGTTGGTAAAGATGCGGCAAGGTATTTTTATGTTATGCGTAGTACAGATAGTCATTTTGATTTTGATTTAGAATTGGCTAAAAAGCAATCTAGTGATAATCCAGTCTATTATATTCAGTATGCTCATGCAAGGATTTGTAGTATTTTGGATCAAGTTAAAGATGAAGGCATAGAGTTGCCTAAGGTTAAAGAAGTTGATTTAACTAATCTAAGAGAAGATGTTGAAATTGATTTGATGAAAATGTTGGCGGATTATCCTAATGAGATAGCTAAGAGTGCAGAAAGTAGGGCACCACATCATATAGCACGTTTTGCCTATGATTTAGCTTCTGTATTCCATAAGTTTTATAATAAATGCCATGTTTTAATTGAAGATCAAGAGGTTATGAAAGCTAGAATAGTACTAGTTTTAGCAGCTAAGCAGGTTTTAGTGAATGTGTTAGGTCTATTAGGCGTATCTGCTCCAGAAAGTATGTAATTTCTAGTATAAACATTTAATTTTTATTTTGAATTAGCTTTAGTCGGAGAGGATAAAATAATATTAAGGAGGAATGGCAATGAATCAAGTATTATTAGCAACAGTATCTGGTATAATTGTTGGAGCTTTATTTTCTTATTTTAATTTTCCCATTCCAGCCCCTCCGAACTTAGCAGGAGTAATGGGGGTCGCAGGAGTTTATTTAGGATCTCTAATTATCAAGTATTTAATTTAAAGACTAAAGACTAGAAGCTTAGGGGTAACCAGCCCTAAAATTCTAGTCTTTTTCTATGGAGGCCTTTAGGATAGACGTCTGACTTGTAGTTAGATTAAAGAAGTTAGATAGAATGAAAAAGAATTTAATTGTAAAATAGGAGGAATTTAAATGACAAAATATATTTTTGTAACAGGTGGGGTTGTTTCATCATTAGGTAAAGGTATCACAGCTGCTTCATTGGGAAGGTTGTTAAAAGAGAGAGGATTGAAGGTTACAGTTCAAAAGTTAGATCCTTATATAAATGTTGATCCTGGAACTATGAGCCCATATCAACATGGTGAGGTATTTGTTACTGATGATGGAGCAGAGACAGATTTAGATTTAGGGCATTATGAGAGGTTTGTTGATATAGATTTAAATCAAAATTCTAATGTAACTACTGGACAAATTTATTCTACAGTATTAACAAAAGAAAGAAGAGGAGATTATTTAGGAGGAACTGTTCAAGTTATTCCACATATTACTGATGAGATGAAATCAAGAATTAAACGTCTAGGGGAAGATAAAGAGGTGGATGTAGCCTTAGTAGAGATTGGTGGTACTGTAGGAGATATAGAAGGTTTGCCTTTTTTAGAAGCAATTCGTCAGTGTAAGAGTGACTTTGGTCCCGAAAATGTAATGTATGTTCATTGTACTCTAGTACCATATTTAGCTGCAGCTGGTGAGTTAAAAACTAAGCCAACTCAACATAGTGTTAAAGAGTTAAGAAGTTTAGGTATTCAACCAGATGTAATTGTTTGTCGTACAGAACATGAATTAAGTAAAGAGGTTAAGGATAAAATAGCGCTATTTTGTGATATAGATAAAGAGGCTGTTATTCAAGCTAAAGATGCTAGTTGTATTTATGAGCTGCCTTTGATTATGGAAGAAGAAGGATTGGCTAAAATTACATTAAAGAGATTAGGTTTGCGATCCCAAGTTTCTGAGCCTGATTTATCTGAGTGGAAGCAGTTAGTGACTACTATGAAAAATTTAGATAAGTCAACTAAGATAGCTATTGTTGGAAAGTATGTAGAGTTACAAGATGCTTATATTAGTATTGTTGAATCCTTGCAGCATGCTGGAATTAGCAATGGTTCTGAAGTTGATATTAAGTGGGTTCATTCTGAAGATATTGAAGAAAATAATGCTCAAGAGTATTTAGAAGATGTAGATGGTATTTTGGTGCCAGGTGGATTTGGAGATAGAGGAGTAGAAGGAAAGATTGAAGCGATTCGTTATGCTAGAGAAAATAAAGTTCCTTTTCTAGGAATCTGCTTAGGTATGCAATGTGCGGTAATTGAATTTGCACGTAATGTTTGTGGTTTAGACAAAGCCCATAGTGCAGAATTTATGAGTACAGAATATCCAGTGATAGATTTAATGCCTGAACAAAAGGATATTGAAGATAAAGGTGGAACAATGAGATTAGGCTTATATCCTTGTAAACTATCTAAAGATTCTATTAGTCGTGATTTATATAATGAAGAAGTAGTTTACGAAAGACATCGTCATCGTTATGAATTCAATAATCAGTATCGAAAGGAGTTAACTGAAGCTGGATTATTATTATCAGGTGTTTCTCCAGATGATAGATTGGTAGAGATAGTTGAGATTCCTGAACACCCATGGTTTGTGGCAAGTCAATTTCATCCAGAGTTTAAGTCAAGACCAAATAGACCTCATCCTTTATTTAAAGGATTTATAGAGTCTACATTAAAATAAATAAGTCCAAGAAGAAGGGGGATATCCCCCTTCTTCTTTTTTTGAATTCAAAAAAATTCCTTTTATTCCGTATATCTTTGAAATAAATGTCAATAATATTACTAACAAAAGATATACGGAGGGATGAATATGAAAAAGTTTATAATTGTTTTAATAATATTTAGCTGTATTCTTATAAATAATGTTGTTTGGGCTAAGGAAATTAGTGGTGAAATAATAGCGGTAAATGCTAGTCAAGATACTCTACTATTTAAAAGTGATCAAGGGATAGAAGAATATATTATTGATATAGCCACTAAGATTTATCTTAATAATCAAGAGGTTTCTTTATCTGCTTTAAAGCCAGTTACTAATAATAATTTTCAATATGCAAAAATAACTTTAAATGAAGGTGGAGGGATAGAAAGTATAAATAGTTTTTATAAAGCAATAAATATTAAAGTTAAATCAATTAAAGGTAATAAGGTTAGATTAGAAGAATTAAATACAGGACATGAAATAACATATAATATAGATAGAGATGTTAAGTTAGTTCGTAATAATTATTCAACTGGAGTGTCAGATGTTAGAGTAGGGGATAAAGGAATAGCTATTTTGGGTATAGGATATAAATTAAATAAGTTGGTATTATATCATTATGATATAAGTGGTATATTAGTAAGGGTTAATTCTAAAGAGAATAAAATAATTTTAAATGTTGGAAGTAGATTAAATCCTGATTTAAAAAAGTATGTTTTAAAGGCTGAAACTCCAATTTTTGCCTATAATAAAAGGATTAATTTAAAAAGATTAAATTGTTATAATTGGATTAAATTGAAAGTCAATAAAGGGGTTAAAGAAGTAATAGCAAGAAAGATATAATTAATAAATTAAAATATTGTTTTAAAACAATATTTTAATTTATTAAAAGGGTTTTATCTTTGGATAGAGAATAATTATCATGGAAGGAGAAAGGAGGGGGAGCTAAATGCTATTGGAATGTAATGCTACTCTAGCCTGGAGATGTCCTATTTGTGGAGAATTAGAATTAGATGAAATTAATATATTCGATTTTTCAGGAAAAAATAGATTAGAAATGAAATGTGTTTGTGGCTTTACAAAATTAGTATTTGGAAAGAATAGCCCGAAAAAATATTGGTTAGAGTATTCTTGTATAGTTTGTGAATCTACCCATAGGGTTAGTTATACTCAATCAAAATTATGGTCGGATCAAATTAAAGAGATTAAATGTTTAGGTAATAATGCTGAGTTAGGATATTTAGGCCCTTATGATGAAGTAAAAAAGCTGGCTGAAGAAGAAGAAAAATGTTTGAAGTTAATGATTGACCAACTAGAGTTTGATGATTATTTTAATAATCCTGAGATTATGCTTTCAGTTTTGAATGAATTACATGATATTGCTGCTACCAATGGATTGGTCTGCCAATGTGGGAACTCAGATATAGATATAGATATGCTACCGCGTGAGATTAGATTAACTTGCAATAACTGTCATGGAGTAACTAGAATTAGTGCAGAAAATAAGGACGATTTAGCTTTTTTAAGAAAGATAAAGCAGATAAAGATTTTAGAAGGAGTAGTTAGCGCCTTAGAGGGAATAAATATTTAAAGCTTACTTCTTAGATTGCATTTAGATAAATAAATCTATTGCAATAGATTTATTTATCTAAATGGTTTCTATTTAATTAAGATTTCAATTTATTGATTAGATTATTCAATTCTAGGGCTTAGTTATCAACTCAGATCTTAAAAGTGTTCTAAATTAATACATATTTTATTTGTGTAAAATCGACAAATTAAAAAAATGTCGAAAAAAATAAGATTAAAGAAGGATTTTTATACTTCTTTATGGAATAATAAGTACTGACAATTTTAAGGAGGTTATAAGATTATGGCATTAGTATCAATGACTGATATGCTAAATAAGGCAAAGGAAGAGAAATATGCAGTAGGACAGTTTAATATCAATAACTTAGAGTGGACTCAGGCTCTTTTAGAGGCTTGTGAAGCTAAGCAATCACCTGTTATTTTAGGTGTATCTGAAGGTGCTGCTCGTTATATGGGAGGATTCAAAACTGTTGTAAATATGGTAACAGGTCTATTAGAAGATATGGAGATTACTATTCCAGTTGCAATCCATTTAGATCATGGAACAAGTTTTGAAAGCTGTAAAGCGGCAATTGATGCTGGTTTTACATCTGTTATGATTGATGCTTCTCATCACCCACTAGAAGAAAACATTGCAACTACTAAACAAGTAGTAGATTATGCACATGCAAATGGTGCATCTGTTGAAGCTGAGTTAGGAACTGTAGGTGGAGAAGAAGATGGTATCATTGGTGGTATCAAATATGCTGATCCAAATGAATGTAAAGAACTAGTTGAGAAGACTGGTATCGATGCATTAGCTCCAGCTTTAGGATCTGTTCATGGTCCATATCAAGGAGAACCTGATTTAGGTTTTGAAGAAATGAAAGAAATCAGAAGTCTTGCTGATATTCCTCAAGTATTACATGGTGGAACTGGTATTCCAACTGAAGATATCAAAGAAGCAATTAATTCTGGTACTTGTAAAATTAATGTAAATACTGAATTCCAACAAGCTTGGACAAAAGTTGTACGTGATGTAATTGCAAATGATAAAGATGTATATGATCCACGTAAGATTATTGGACCAGGAAAAGATGGAATTATTGAAGCTGCTAAGAAGAAGATTGATGTTTTTGGAAGTGCTAATAAAGCTTAATTTACAAATAACATACTATTTTTTCAAAAGGGTGCAGAAATTGTTCTGCTCCTTTTTTCTGTTTTAAGATAAATAAGTTATACGTCTGATGACTATTTTGCTGAACTTTAGTTTTTGAATTATTTTATTTAAATTGATAATTTACTTATAATAAGGGGGATAATAATGCAAAGAGAATTAGCTATTGAATTTGTTAGAGTAACAGAAGCAGCAGCAATTGCTTCAGCAAGATGGATGGGTAGAGGAGATAAAGAATCTGCTGATCAAGCTGCAGTTGATGCAATGAGAGGTATGTTTGATACTGTAGATATAGATGGAGAGGTTGTAATTGGAGAAGGAGAGATTGATGAAGCTCCAATGTTATATATAGGAGAAAAGATAGGTACTAGAAAGGGTGAAGTTCCTAAAGTTGATATTGCGGTAGATCCATTAGAAGGAACTACTATTATTGCAGAAGGACGTCCAAATGCATTATCGGTTCTAGCAGTAGCTAATAGAGGATCTCTTTTACATGCACCAGATATGTATATGAGTAAGATTGCAGTAGGTCCTAAGGCAAAAGGAGCTATAGATATTGATCTTTCTGTTAAAGATAATGTCAAATCTGTAGCTAAAGCTATGAATAAAGCAGTAGAGGATGTTACTGTTGTTATATTAGATAAGCCACGCCATAGAGTAGAAAATGGATTAATAGAACAAGTTCGAAAATGTGGTGCTAAAATCAAGTTAATCAAAGATGGTGATGTAGCAGGAGCAATAGCTACATGTCTACCAGATACAGGAGTAGATATTTTAATGGGAATTGGTGGAGCTCCGGAAGGTGTTTTAGCTGCAGCTGGATTAAAGTGTTTAGGTGGAGATATGCAGGCTAGATTAATTCCTAAAGCAGAAGAAGAAATAACAAGGGCTAAGAAAATGGGAATTGAAGATGTTCATGCTTCACTAAGAATAGATGATTTGGCTTCAGGAGATGAAATCATTTTTTGTGCTACAGGAGTTACTAATGGAGAGATGTTGGAAGGGGTTAGATTTGAAGATAATAAGGCTATAACTCACTCATTAGTAATGCGTTATAAGACAGGTACTATGCGCTTTGTAGAAGCTATTCATAAATTAGATCAAAAACCATTACCTTTTAAGCAAGACTTTTAATTGACTTATTGTAATTGGAAATGATATAATAAAAATAATTACTATATAATGTACAAAAGTAATATTTTGACAAACAGGAGGAAATAGATTTGATAGGCTTATGGAGTATATTTTTAGTTTCGGCAATGGTAATAATATTAGCTGGAACTAAATTATCTGATTATGGAGATATTATTGCTGATAAAACCGGTCTTGGCCAAGCCTTAGTAGGTGGTATTTTGGTAGCAGGTGCAACTTCTTTACCGGAATTAGTTACTAGTTCTACTGCTGCTATTATTGGCTCGCCTGATATATCAATTGGTAATGTTTTTGGTAGTAACACTTTTAACCTTACTATTTTGGCTTTAGTTGATTTGATTCATGGTCCAGGTCCATTTATGTTAAGAGTGCACTCTAAACATATTTTATCAGCTTTATTAGGAGTTTTATTAGCTAGTGTAGCTACTTTATTTATTTTAGCTAATCATTTGGCTGGTCTAAATATAGAAGTTTTAAGTATTGGACTAGGAAGTATTGTAATTTTAATTGGTTATTTAGTTGGCACAAGGTTAAACTTTAGATATGAGAAAAAAAATAAAGAAAATTTAAAAGATGATGATTTAGTAGATTCTAATGTATCCTTAAAAAAAGCAATAATAGGTTTTAGTATAGCAGCATTTTTTATTATAATTGCAGGTATATCATTATCATACTCTGGAGATAAGATTGCTACTCTAAGTGGTTTGGACAAAACCTTTATGGGGACGATTTTGGTTGCAGCAGCTACCTCATTGCCAGAAGTAGTCGCAGCTATAGCAGCAATAAGAATTAATGCTTATGATATGGCAGTAGGTAATGTTTTTGGTAGTAATATTTTTAATATGATGATTATATTTACTACAGACCTTGTTTATCGACAGGGATCAGTATTAGCTGATGTATCTTTATCTCATTCCATAACAGCTTTGATGGGATTAGTTTTAAGTGGAATTTCAGTTATAGGATTATTTTATCGTTCTGAGAAGACTTTTTTAACTATAGGTTGGGATTCAGTAGCGATTTTAATCACATATTTATTTGGAACTTATTTATTATTTAGATTAGGAATTAATTTTTAGAGAGGGAGTTAGTAAGTAATGAATATTACTGAATTAGAAGGAAAGACTATAACAGAGTTATATGATATTGCAAAATCTTTAGATATCTCTGGTTATACTAGACTAAGAAAAAAAGAATTGATTTTTGAAATTTTAAAGGTTGAGACTGAAAAAGGAGGATTAATCTTTGCAGAAGGTGTCTTAGAGATACTTCCTGATGGTTATGGTTTTCTAAGGCCATCTAAGTATGTACCAAGTACCGATGATATTTATATATCTGCTTCTCAAATTAGACGTTTTGATTTGAGGAATGGGGATGTAGTATCAGGTCAAGTGCGTCAGCCTAAAGAGAATGAGAGATATTTTGCTTTATTAAGAATTGAAGCAGTTAATTATCAAGATCCTGAATTGGCTGAACAAAGACCTCATTTTGAAGATTTAACCCCATTATATCCGCAAAATAGAATTACATTAGAGCATAATCCTAATGAAATTTCTAGTCGTTTAATTGATTTAATTGCTCCAATTGGAATGGGACAGCGTGGATTAATTGTTGCGCCACCAAAGGCAGGTAAAACTGTATTATTAAAAAAGATAGCGAATAGTATCACAAGTAATTTTCCAGAATCTAAATTGATGATTTTGCTGATAGATGAACGGCCAGAAGAGGTTACTGATATGCGACGTTCTGTCAACGCAGAAGTAATTTGTTCTACTTTTGATGAGCCACCACAAAATCATATTAATGTTTCAGAATTGGTTTTAGAAAAGGCAAAAAGATTAGTTGAGCAAAAGCAAGATGTTATTATTTTATTGGATAGTATAACTAGATTAGCAAGAGCTTATAATGTAACTATTCCATCTAGTGGTCGTACTTTATCAGGGGGATTAGATCCCACAGCGCTTCATAAACCTAAGAGATTTTTTGGGGCAGCTAGAAATATTGAAGAAGGTGGTAGTTTGACTATTTTAGCTACTGCTTTAGTAGAAACAGGAAGTAGAATGGATGATGTAATTTATGAAGAGTTTAAAGGTACTGGAAATATGGAGTTACACCTTAATCGTAATTTAGCGCAAAAAAGGTTATTTCCTGCAATTGATGTTAATAGATCTGGTACTCGCAAGGAAGAACTATTATTATCAGAAGAAGAATTAGATACTATTTGGAAGATAAGAAGAAATATGAATAGTAATAATCCAGCAGAAATTATAGATTCATTTATTAAACAATTAAAAGCAAGTAAGAATAATAGACAAATGTTAAAATCCTTACAAAAGGTATTCTAATAATTTCGAGGTGAAACAATGAAAAAATTATTGTTTATTGTTGTCTTGGTTCTATTATTTACTCCTTTGTTTAATGTAAGTGCACAGGGAAATTATGATTCTTTGTCTAAATATATTATTCGTGCTGGAGATACATTATGGAGTATTTCTCAAAGCTTTGATGTAGATATTTCGCTTCTTTTAAATATCAATCCAGAATTAGCTGATAAAAATATTATAAAAGTAGGACAAAAGTTGAATGTTCCTACTAGAATGCAAATACATAAAATTCATTCTGGAGATACTTTGTGGAGTATTTCAAAGCGATATAAAATTGATATTAATAAGATTACTGCTTTAAACAATATTAAGCAAGCAGATTTGATTGAGGTTGGTACTACGTTAATTATTCCTGCTAAGAAGAGCTATGATGATAAAAATAAGACTAATTCTTTTAAAAATAATAATTACTTAAGAAGTTCAGTTAGTTATCAAGAAGATGATTTTATTTGGCCAACTAAATATAGAAGAATTACCTCTCCTTTTGGTAAGAGATGGGGTAGAATGCATGAAGGAATAGATATTGCAGTTCCTAAAGGATCATTAGTTAAAGCAGCCAAAAGTGGTAGGATAATTAAAAGTAGATATATACGGGGATATGGCAATGTAATTTATATTGATCACGGGTCTGGCATAATGACACGTTATGCACATAATTCTAGATTATTAGTATCAGAAGGTGAGAAAGTCTATAAAGGACAAGCTATTGCTTATTCGGGAAATACTGGGCGAAGTACAGGGCCTCATTTGCACTTTGAAATTAGAATTAATGGTCAAGCAGTAAATCCAATCAGTTATTTAGATTAGGTTGCAATCAAATTTTAACTATGTTATAATGTAACAGTTGAAATGTAGAGCGAATTAAATGATTAGATGATAAAGGAAAGAGGTGAGCTAAATGAAAAAGGGACTTCATCCAGAGTACACAGAAGCAACTATAAAATGTGCTTGTGGAGCAACTTTTGAAACAAAAACAACTAAAGGTGACATGAAAGTAGAAATTTGTTCCAGTTGTCATCCATTTTATACAGGTAAGCAGAAGAAATCTGCTAAAGGTGGAAGAATTGAGAGATTCAAGAAAAAATATGGAATTGAAGCTTAATTGTAATAGCAGGGCTAATGCTCTGCTATTTTTTAATATTTATCTAAGTTGTTTTTACTCTTTTCATCAATTGTGATAAAATTAAAGTGAATTTTATTTTATATAGGAGGAAATAAAAATGCCTGAAAAGCAGTACGGTGGTCAAGCGGTAATTGAAGGTGTTATGATGAGAGGAGAAGGCCATATAGCAGTGGCGGTTCGTAAAGAAGATGGAGATATAGTTATAGATAAAAAAGAGTTAAATTCTTTAAGTAAAAGATTTAAGTTTTTAAAGTTGCCTATTTTTAGAGGTGTTGTTGCCTTGTTTCAGTCTTTAATTATAGGTTTACAGGCTTTAACTTTTTCTGCTAATCAGTTTAGTGAGGAAGAAGAAGATTTGGATCTATGGGAATTAATAAGTACTATTGCAATTTCTTTTGGTTTAGCGATTGGTATTTTTGTAGTATTACCTGCAGTATTAATATCTTTTATACAAAAATATCTATCTTCAGCTATTGCCATAAATTTAATTGAAGGACTTATTAAAGTTTCTTTTTTCTTGATTTATATTTTAATAATATCACGTTTAGAAGATATAAAAAGGGTTTTTGAGTACCATGGAGCAGAGCATAAAGTAATTCATAATTATGAATCTGAATTACCATTAAGCCCAGAAAATGCTAAAGGATTTTCTACACTACATCCTAGGTGTGGAACTAATTTCTTGTTAATTGTTATGTTAATGAGTGTATTATTATTTTCTTTCTTTGGAAAGCCAAGTCTGATTAATAGAATTCTTATTCATGTATCTTTATTACCTATTGTAGCAGGTTTATCTTATGAATTAATTAAACAAGCGGGTAAAGATAATGCTAATAAATTATTTAAATTAGCTGCATTACCTGGTTTGCATTTGCAGAAATTAACTACTAGAGAGCCATCTTTAGATCAGTTAGAGGTAGCTATTAAATCATTAGAAAGTGTATTGCAAGAAGAAAAATAATAAGGTTATTTATAAATAACCTTATTATTTTTTAACTACAAAATAGCTATAAGCTTTATTAAAGATTAATTTATGATATAATAATTGTGATCAATATAATGTAAGGAATCGTATCAAGGAGGTTTATTTATGAAAAGGTGGATTGATAAATTAGAGGGTGTTGTAGATCGTTATAAAGGGATAGAAAAGTCATTAAGTAATCCAGAGGTGATTGCTGATCAAGATAAATTCCAAAAATTATCTATGGAATATGCTGATTTAAAAGAGATTGTTGAGAAATATAAGCAATATAAAGAGCTACAATCCAATGTAGAAGAAGCAGAAGAAATATTAGAGATTGCTGATGATGAAGAGATGATTGAATTAGCTAATATGCAGTTAAATGAAGCAAAACCAATAATGGAAAAATTAGAAGAGAAATTACCATTAATGCTAATTCCTAAAGATCCTAACGATGAAAAGAATGTTATTGTTGAGATACGTGGTGGTGCTGGTGGAGATGAGGCTAATATCTTTGCTGGAGATTTATATAGGATGTATACTCGCTATGCTGAAAGGGCTGGATGGAAAACAGAAGTAATGAGCTCTAGTCTTTCTGATATGGGTGGGTATAAAGAGATTGTATTTATGATTGAAGGTAAAGGAGCATATAGTCGGTTGAAATATGAAAGTGGAGTTCATAGGGTACAAAGAGTACCTGCAACAGAATCTAGTGGAAGGATTCATACTTCTACATCTACTGTAGCTGTATTACCTGAAGCTGAGGATGTAGACATTGAAATCAATCAACATGAGTTAAAGATTGATACTTATCGTTCTAGTGGCCCAGGAGGACAAAGTGTTAATACTACTGATTCAGCTGTGAGAATTACTCATGAACCAACGGGATTAGTAGTATCTTGTCAGGATGAAAAATCTCAGCACAAAAATAAAGATAAAGCAATGAGAATTTTAAGGGCTAGACTAAAAGAGAAGATCGAAGCAGAACAGCAAGCTGAAGTTGCGGAAGCAAGAAAAAGCCAAGTTGGAACAGGGGATAGAAGTGAAAGAATTAGAACTTATAATTTCCCACAAGGAAGAGTAACAGATCATAGAATAAATTTGACTACTCATCAGCTAGATTCTATTTTAGATGGTGAATTAAACGAAATTATAGAAGCTTTAATTACAGCAGATCAAATAGAAAAATTAAAGTTGGTGGAATAATTTGGAGTTCTTGACTGTTAAAGAGATATTGGATAGAACTGTTAAACATTTTGAAAAATATAATATTAATAGTCCTAGGTTAGATGCTGAAGTCTTATTATCTGAGATCTTAGAGATGGAAAGAATAGACTTATATGTTAACTTTGATAGACCTTTAACTAAAAAAGAAATAGACCTTTATCGCGACTTTGTAGTTTCTAGAAGCAAAGGGATACCTGTTGCTTATATTCTTGCTAAGCAAGAGTTTATGTCTTTGAATTTTAAAGTTGATAAATCAACCTTAATACCAAGACCAGAAACAGAACATTTAGTTGAAGCTGTTTTAGATAAGATTGAAGATTTTAGTAGTGATATAGTTAATATTGCTGATATAGGTACAGGAACTGGAGCAATTATAATTAGTATAGCTAAATATGCTAAAAAGCATATTAATGGGATAGCAATAGATATATCTAGTGGTGCATTAAAAGTGGCAAAAGAAAATGCTATGAGTCATCAAGTTGAGGGTAAAATTGATTTTAGATTAGGTAGTTTGTTAGAACCTATTGATAAAGAGCTAGATATTATTGTTTCTAATCCTCCTTACATTCCAACTGAAGAGATAGAAGGTTTACAAGATGAGGTTAAAAATGAACCCTTGAACGCTTTAGATGGTGGAGAAGATGGTCTTGCTTATTATCGTCAAATAATTGATCAGGCAAATAATAAATTAAAAGCAGAAGGTATTCTAGCTTTTGAAATAGGCATTAATCAAGGTGATTATGTTATAGAGATATTAAATGGATTTGATTTTTATCAAATTGAAAGAATTAAAGATTATGCTGGAATTGAGAGGGTTATTTTAGCTAAAAAGAAGTAGGTCTAATTAGACCTACTTCTTTTTAGGGTTAAAATCTAAAAATATATCTTAACATTTTTTCATCATAATCATATTTTATTTTTCTATTTTTATCTAGTAATAGAGTTAAATCATCTTCGTTAATTGTTATCTTATGGTCTGAATTAGTAATTATTAAATGTCTATCAATCAAAGAAAGAGTTGTACTATATTCTCCAAATTCTTCTTTGTAAATTAAATATTCTTCACTAAAATCTTCAGTCCATTCTTTGACTTTTTTAAGCAGTTCTCCTTCAAATTTGAAGCGTAATTCTTGTTTATCATTCGGTTCCTGTATTGAAATATTTTGTGCTAAAGCCACATTGTTTATTATAAAGAAGTTTAAAAGAAAAAAAATCAATAAAAAATAAGTTGTTTTCATCTTAAACTCTCCTTAAATCTTATTTATTTTAATTATAACACTTATTTTAATAAAAAGAAATTCTTTTTAGATTTTTGATTTGAATAATTTTAAATTTACTAGGTAATAGTAAATATAGTTTGACCTCTCTTAACAAATCTTTAAAAATATTATATACTATAGTCAAATTGGTGAGAAATATGTTATAATTTCTGGGAGCGTTTTATTACTTCACTAGAGAGAGGGATAAAATAATGAAAGTTATTAAAGGAACTAAAGTATTTGATATTACTGAGTTAAAAGAGGCTGCCAACCTATTAAAAAGAGGAAGGCTGGTATCCTTTCCTACAGAAACAGTATATGGGTTAGGAGCTAATGCGTTACAGGAAAAATCAGTAAGGGAAATCTTTAATGCTAAGGGAAGGCCAGCAGATAACCCTTTAATTATACATATTGCTAAAAAAGAAGATATAAATAATTTAATATCTAAAGAGTTACCAGTTTTAGCTAAAAAATTGATAAATAAATTTTGGCCTGGACCATTGACTATAGTTTTACCTAAGGATAATAAAGTCCCAGGGATTACTACAGGGGGGCTTGAGACTGTAGCTATTAGAATGCCAAATCATCAAGTAGCTTTAAAGCTAATAGAGGAAGCTGGAGTTCCTATAGCAGCACCAAGTGCTAATTTATCTGGGAAACCAAGCCCTACTTTAGCAGAACATGTTATTGAGGATTTAGCAGGAACAATAGATGGTATTATTGATGGGGGTCAGACTGGAGTAGGTGTAGAGTCTACAGTAATAGATCTGTCTAAGAATATCCCGGTTTTATTAAGACCTGGAGGAGTTACTTATGAAGAATTAGTTGATGTATTAGGTGAAGTAGATATAGATCCAGCGGTTAGTAGTAAAGGTGAGAATGAAGCTAAAAGGGCAATTTCCCCAGGGATGAAGTACAAACATTATGCCCCAAAAGCAGAAGTTATTCTAATTGAAGGAAAAAGTGATAAAGTTAGAGATAAGATAGAGGAATTAATAAATACATATCAAGATCTTAAGCTTGGTCTAATGCTCACCAAAGAGTTAAGAAGTAATTATAGTAATGTTAATCTTAAGTATATGGGGAGTAGAGATAATTTAGCTGAGGTTGGTCAAAATATTTTTAAACTTTTAAGAGATTTTGATAATGAAGGTGTTGATAAGATATTAGTAGAAGGGGTAGTAACAGAAGGCTTAGGTTTGGCTATTATGAATAGGCTTAGAAAGTCAGCCGGTTATCAAATAATAGAGGTATAGTTTAGTAGTTGATTAGTATTTGTTTAATATTTAGTAAGTGTTATCAAAATAGAGATATAACTTCTTTCCTATTAGAATATATATAATAATGTTTCAGTTAGGTTATAGTTTTCTAATAGGGAGGTTTATAGTGAGTATTATAGAGGTAATTACTTTGGGCTTTGCTCTAGGTACAGATGCCTTCTCAGTATCTCTTGCAATAGGTACTAAAAATTTAAGGTTATTATTATTATTAAAATTAAGTTTTATGATAGGGGTCTTTCATATCTTAATGCCTTTAGTAGGAATTAATTTAGGGGCTTTTTTACATAATTTTTTTGGTAATTATTATTTTGAAGGCACAATTGATAGTATAACTACAGCTATTGGATCAGGAATATTGATGATTTTGGGGATGATCATGATTTATGAAAATCTAAGTAATAAAGAAGATCAAGATTATAGTTTTCAATTATATGGTTGGTCTCTAATTATATTAGCATTGAGTGTAAGTATTGATGCGCTATCAGTTGGAGTTAGTTTAGGTATGTTAGATTCTAGTATGATCTTTAATTGCTTTGTTTTTGGTGTTATAGTTACTATAATGGTAATGGTAGGTTTAATTTTAGGAGGTAAAATAGGGGGATTAGTTAGTGAAAACTCTGAGCTATTAGGAGGTATAGTTCTTATACTATTAGGTATTCATTTTCTTTTTTCCTAACAGTGACCTTAACAGATAATGAATATTGAAGGAGGTGGATAGTATGAAGAAAAAATTTCTATTAGTTTGTACAGGTAATACCTGTCGTAGTAGTATGGCTGAAGCTTTATTAAAGGATTTACTAGTTGATGCTGGGAAAGAAGGATATGAAGTTAAATCAGCTGGAATATCTGCTTTTAAAGGTGGAAGTGCAGCTAGTCAGGCTATTGAAGTGATGAAAGATTCAGATATTGATTTAACAACTCACCAGACAACTCCTTTAACAAAAAATTTGGTGAAAGAGGCTGATATTATTCTAACTATGACTCAAAGGCATAAATTATATGTTTTAGATCAATATCCGGAGTTTAGAGCTAAGGTATATACTTTAAAAGAATATTCATCTAGAGCAGAAGATATTCAAGCAGAAACAGATCAGATAGAAGAAATATATAAAATCATTGATAGAAAAAGAAACAATTTTATATCTGATCATCAAGAAGAGATCGAAGAGTTAGAAAAGAAAAGAAATAAGTTGCTCATTAATTTAGAAACTATAGAAAAGAGAATAGAAGAACTGGAAATAGACTTGTCTCAAACATTAATGCCAGAGAAAAGAAAGTTAGCTAGTTTAAAAGGGGATATAGATAATGTTGATATATCTGATCCTTTTGGACAACCTATTTCTGTTTATAGATCTTGTGCTAAAGAGATTAAATCTGAATTGAAGAAGATTGTAGAAAATTTGGACTAATAAAAAAGGATAATACTATAGATTAGAGAATAATTATTTAGGGAGTAAAAATCGGTTTAATACAAGTATACAAATTATAATTTTATATGGAGGTATTTTAATGAAAGTTGCATTAGGCAGTGATCATGGAGGATATAACTTAAAAACTAAGATTAAAGAATTACTAGAGCAAAAGGGTATCAAATATCATGATTTTGGACCTGATAGTACAGACTCTGTAGATTACCCTGATTTTGCTAAAGAAGTAGCTAATGGAGTTGCTAGTGGCGATTATGATCGAGGTATCTTAATCTGTGGAACAGGAATTGGTATGTCGATTGCAGCAAATAAGGTTAAAGGAGTTAGAGCATCATTATGCCATGATGTCTTTTCTGCTAAAGCTACTCGTTTACACAATAATTCTAATGTGTTAGCTATGGGAGAACGAGTTATTGGTACAGAGTTGGCCTTAGAGATAGCAAGAACTTGGTTAGATACTGAATTTGAGGGTGGAAGACATCAACGAAGGATTGATAAAATTAGCCAATTAGAGGAGTAGAGGAGTGGTTAAATGAATAATCTGAAAAAAGTTGACCCTGAAATAATGGAAGTGGTTAAGAAAGAAGAGAAAAGGCAAAAAGGAAATTTAGAGTTAATTGCTTCAGAAAATTTTGTTAGTGAGGCTGTTTTAGAGGCAATGGGTACAGTGTTAACTAATAAGTATGCTGAAGGATATCCTGATAAGAGGTATTATGGTGGGTGTGAGTGTGTAGATCTTGCTGAAAAATTGGCTATTAAGAGAGCAAAGGAGTTATTTGGTGCAGAGCACGCTAATGTACAGCCTCATTCAGGATCTCAGGCTAATGCTGCTGTTTATTTTGCATTATTAGAACCTGGAGATACTGTTTTAGGGATGGATTTAACTCATGGTGGTCATTTAACCCATGGTAGCCCTGTTAATATGTCAGGTAATTACTATAACTTTATTCCTTATGGAGTAAGTAAAGATGATGAAAGAATTGATTATGATGCATTAAAAGATTTGGCTTTAGAGCATAATCCTAAGATGATTGTAACTGGTGCAAGTGCTTATTCTAGGGAGATAGATTTTAAGAAATTTAGAGATATTGCTGATGAGGTAGGAGCTTATCTAGTGGTTGATATGGCTCATATTGCAGGATTAGTAGCAACAGGTTTACACCAAAATCCAGTAGAACATGCACATGTAGTAACAACAACTACTCATAAAACTTTACGTGGACCTCGTGGAGGTATGATTTTATGTGAAGAGAAGTTTGCTAAGAAGATCGATAAAGCGATCTTCCCAGGTATTCAAGGTGGACCTTTAATGCATATTATTGCAGCTAAAGCTGTCTGTTTCAAAGAGGCTTTAAGTGATGAGTTTAAAGAGTATCAGAAACAAGTTATTAAAAATGCTAAGGCTTTAGCAGAAACTCTAAATAAAGAGTTTAGATTGGTATCTGGTGGAACTGATAATCACTTAATGTTGGTGGACTTGACAGATCATGATATTACTGGTAAATTAGCAGAGAACACATTAGATGAAGTGGCTATTACGGTTAACAAGAATACTATTCCTTTTGAAACAAGAAGTCCTTTTGTGACAAGTGGAATTCGTATAGGAACTCCATCTTTAACAACTAGAGGTATGAAAGAAGAAGAGATGAAAAGAGTAGGAAAAATGATCACTAAACTTTTATTAAATATTGAGAATGAAGAGGTTAAAGCCCAAGTAAGGAGAGAAGTTGAGGAGTTGGTTGAAGAATTTCCATTATTACATCAAAAATAGGAGGCAAATTTAATGAGTAAAGTACATATTATTGATCATCCATTAATTCAACACAAATTGACACACTTGAGAAAAGAAGAGACTGGTCCAAAAGAGTTTAGAGAGTTAGCAAATGAAATATCTACTTTAATGGCTTATGAAGTTACAAGAGATCTACCTTTGCAGGAAGTTAAAATTAAAACACCAGTGATGGAAACAAACTCCAAGGTTATCTCTGGTAAGAAGTTAGCTATAGTACCTATTTTGAGAGCTGGCTTAGGGATGGTAGATGGTGTAGTAAATTTAATACCAGCAGCTAAAGTAGGACATATCGGATTATATCGTGACCCTGAAACATTAGAACCAGTCGAATATTATTGTAAAATGCCAACGGATATAGGATCAAGAGAATTAATTGTAGTAGATCCTATGTTAGCAACAGGTGGAACAGCAGTTGCCGCTTTACAGTTTGTAAAAGATAGAGGTGCAGAAAATATTAAATTTATGTGTTTAGTAGCGGCTCCAGAGGGAGTTGAAAAGCTACAAGCAGCACATCCGGATGTGGATATTTATACTGCTGCTTTAGATGATAGGTTAAATGATCATGCTTATATTGAGCCAGGTTTAGGAGATGCAGGAGATAGATTATTTGGTACTAAGTAATAAAATTATAATAATAGAAAATAGCAATATATTAGTATTGGTAGAAAAAATGATTTAATAAATAGATTTAAAGATAGTTCTCACAGCTCATTCTAACTCTCTCCTATTTTTAGGAGAGAGGATAACTTTTTATCCCCCTTCTCTTAAGGTTAGGAGAAGGGGTTAGGGGATGAGGTGTGAGATTTTAATTTTTATAATAGTACAAAATATTATTATTTAATTTATAAAAAAGAAAGAGGTAATTTTATGCGTCCAAGTTGGAATAATTACTTTATGGAGATGACAGAGGTTGTTGCCAAGCGTTCAACTTGTTTAAGAAGAAAAGTTGGCGCTTTGATTGTTAAGGATAAAAGGGTCCTTGCGACAGGTTATAATGGTGCTCCTAGTGGTTTGAAACATTGTAAAGAGACAGGTTGTTTGCGAGAGCAGAATAATGTTCCATCTGGAGAGCGGCATGAGCTTTGTCGAGGATTACATGCAGAACAGAATGCTATCATTCAAGCTGCTTTACATGGTAGCTCAATTAATGGTGCTACTTTATATTGTACACATCAACCGTGTATCCTCTGCACTAAAATGATAATTAATGCAGGGATTAATAGAGTTGTATTTAAAGGAGCTTATCCAGATGAATTAGCCTCAAAAATGATGTTAGAAGCTGGAATTAAGATAGAAGAGATTAAATAATATTCCAAAAATTAATAATTGAAAGATATGATCTAATTTCATAGAATATAGTTAGACTTAATAATTTTAGTTAACAAATCTTATTATGAAATTAGAAAGGGGTGGGTAAAATGTTTATTTATCCATTACTATTAGCATTATTAAGTAGTTATTTTGTAATGCCACAAGTAAAAAAGCTGGCATTTAAATTAGGAGCAGTAGATTATCCTAATAAACGTAGAATTAACATTAAGCCTATTCCTAGTTTAGGAGGATTAGGTATTTATTTTGGAGTATTAATTGCCTTATTAGTGACGGGCTTTAGTGATAAATTTATAGGGATAATTGCTGCTGGAACCTTAGTTGTTATTTTAGGTCTTTTAGATGACTTATATGAGTTGTCAGCAAAAGTTAAATTACTTGGACAGGTTTTAGTAGCTTTAGTATTGATTTCTTTTGGTATTAAGATTAGATTTATTAGTAATCCTTTTGGTGGTATTTATTATTTAGGTATTTTAAGTATACCAACAACTTTAGTTTGGATTATTAGTACTATTAATGTAATTAACTTAATAGATGGTTTGGATGGTTTAGCTGGAGGAGTTTCAGTTATAGCTACTATAACTTTAGCTATTTTTGCGTATCAACAAGGTCAGGTTTTAACAGTTATATTAGCTTTAACAGTTATTGGGGCTGTTTTGGGATTTTTAAAGTATAATTTTAATCCTGCCGATATTTTTATGGGGGATACAGGAAGTATGTTCTTAGGCTTTATGTTAGGTAGTATTTCGATTATAGGAACTTTAAAGAGTGTAACATTTATTACTTTATTGATTCCAGTGCTAGCTTTAGGAGTCCCTATAATAGATACTTTATTAGCTATATTAAGGCGTAAATTAGCTGGCAGACCAATTTTTAAGGCTGATAAAGGTCATCTGCATCATAAATTATTGGAATTAGGATTGAATCAAATTCAGGTAGTTATGATTATTTATTTAATTAGTATTTCTTTAGGGATGATTGCAATTGGTGTTAGTGAAGCAGAGTTATCTCAACAATTATTTTTAATATTTAGTTCGCTAGGATTTATTTTAATAGGAATTATTAAGCTAGGGATAGTAAATCTTAACACTAATTATAATAAAAGAGTTTAATGTAAATTTTTCTAAAAGTGGCTAACTATAAAGAGTTAAATATTAAATTAAATATGAGTTTTAGTTGATTAATCCAGGTATTTTAGTACCTGGATTTTTATCTTCTAATTGTAAAAGTATTGTTATTATACTTATATTCGTATTGACAAATTTAACAGAAATGTTTATAATATTATTAAAACTGACTGGTCAGTTTTAATAATGGGAATTTTAAAAGTGAGAGGTGTCTAAGTAATAAGTTAATAACTATAAATTTATATAACAAAGCCTTTGTATTTTATAGTAATTTTAAACTTGATTAAAGTAAATAAACTTTACAATAATATAATTTTATAGTATAATGAAAAGAAATTGCAAAGTGCCTAATCCTAAAGGAGCGGAGGAACCAATTTTGGGGTGAATCTGATATTATTTACAAATAACAGTAGGGTATCCTCTACCCGAATCCGACAGCTAACTTCGTAGGCATGTGAAAAGAGGGACATACTTTTCCACAGGTGTTCTATATCTATATATGTTCCTGTGGTTTTTATGTATAATTAGGTACATATTGTGTAAACTAGAAGAGAATAAATTTTAATTATACTAAAAAGTATTTTTCTTATTAAGATTTTCATTTAATACATAATATAGGAGATTAATAATGAAAGATAATATTGGCGTTTTAAAGGCTTTAAGCTTATTATCACAAATAGGTATAAGCATTATAGTGCCTATAATTTTTGGTGTTTGGTTTGGTAATAAATTGGATCAATGGTTGGGTACTAACATTATTTTTCTTGCTATTTTTACTATTTTAGGAGTACTAACTGGTTTTAGAAGTGCTTATAGGTTAGTATTAGCTGGGCAAGAAGATAGGAAGGGATAGTAAGTGGAAGAATTAAAAGAAACTAAAAATTATATAGTTAAATGGACTGCTTTATTGAATTTAATAATAATTTTAATACTATTGTGTTTTGATTTTAAAAGTGCTTTTGGTTGGTTTGTAGGAGGGCTAATGAGTATTATTAATTTTATTTTATTATCTCATTCATTACAAAAAGCTGTTAAATTTCCTCCTATTAAGGCTCAAGCTTATGTTTTTATTCAATATATATTCAGATATTTATTGTGGTTTACTGTTTTTTACATAGCTCTAAAAAGACCAGATGTAAACTTGCTAACTACTATAGTTGGTATGTTGTCTGTTAAGATAGTTATTTTATTAAGCAATTTATTTAAATCTTATCCACAGAAAGAAGAGGTTGTAAGAAAGGAGGGGAATTAATAGATGAATTTCTTTACTGAACTATTTGATAAGATGTTCCTTGAAGAAGTTAACTCGGAAGCTTTTGCTCCTAAAGTATTTGAAATTGCTGGTTTGCAAATTAAATCTACAGTTACAACTACTTGGGTAATTATATTTGTTTTAGGTGTTTTCTCCTGGCTGGCAACTCGTAATTTAGAGAAAAAACCTAGACCATTTAGTCTACAGAATATAGCTGAATTTATAGTAGAATCGATTTATAATTTAGTAGATAATGCTATGGGTAAAGGACGAAAGGGTTATGCTCCTTATATTGGAACACTAATGATTTACTTAACATTTGCTAACTTAGTAGGGGTTATTCCAGGAAGAGATTTATTTAACCTGTATACTCCAACAGCAGATCTAAATACTACTTTTGCTTTAGCTCTAATTACATTTATTGCTGTCCATGTTTCTGGAATTAAGTATAATGGAATAGGGTCTTACATAAAAGGATATTTTGAGCCAATGCCATTTTTAGTTCCACTTAACATAATTGGGGCAATAGCGGATCCTGTATCTCTTTCTTTCCGTTTGTTTGGAAATATGCTAGGTGGAGTAGTAATTATGGGATTGCTATTTAGTGTTGTAGGAGTTGTTGTTCCAGGGATAGCAAGTCTTTATTTTGATGTCTTTGCAGGTCTCTTACAAGCCTTTATCTTTACAATGTTAACTATGACTTATATTTCAACAGAGATTGAATAATCTCCCATGATTTAAGGAAGGAGGGGATTGAATGGAAGAAACATCAAATGTAGTACTTCTTTTCTTTAAGTGGTTAGAACAGTTTAGCCCTACAGCTATAATTCAGGCTGCTACGGTAATAGCTGTTGGTTTTGCTATGATTGCAGGTATAGGCCCTGGTGTTGGTCAGGGGTATGCGGCAGGAAAGGGTGCTGAAGCAGTAGGAGGTAATAAAGATAATAGCAATAATGTTACTATAGTAATGTTATTAGGTGCAGCAGTGGCTGAGACTTCAGGTATTTTTTCTTTGGTTGTAGCTTTGATCTTACTTTATGCTAACCCTTTAATTGGATTAACTGGATCAGCTATAGTTATTTCAGCATCGATTTTGGGAGCTGGATTGGCAATGATAGCAGGAGTAGGACCAGGGATAGGTCAAGGATATGCAGCAGGAAAGGGTGCTGAACGTGTTGGTCAAAGACCTAAATATCAAAGTATTATTGTAAGGACAATGTTATTAGGGCAGGCAGTTGGTCAAACAACAGGGATTTATGCTTTAGTTATAGCATTAATATTGTTATTTGCTAATCCATTTGTTGGATAGAGAAAAATATAATTAAAATAAAATTATTGAGGAGGAATTGAATTATGACTGATCAAGCATTAGTTCAAGCAGCATCAGCTATTGGTGCTGGTTTAGCAATGATAGCAGGTATTGGAGCAGGTATTGGACAGGGATTTGCAGCAGGAAAGGGTGCTGAAGCAGTAGGAAAGCAGCCTGAAGCTCAAGGTTTAATTACTAGAACAATGTTATTAGGTGCGGCAGTTGCAGAGACAACTGGTATTTATGGCCTAGTAATTGCATTGATTCTATTATTTGCAAATCCATTCCTTGGATAATTAATTGTTATTGAAGATGGATAATTCTTATTCATCTTCCTTTCCTTATTTTAGATATTTATTTTAGATATAGTGGTCATGAAAGGAGGTAACAACAATTGATTTCTTTAGATTTAACAACTTTTGTTCTTCAATTAATTAACTTTATAATATTATACATGGTATTAAAACACTTTTTATTTGAACCAATAACTAATTTAATGAATAGTCGTTCTGAAGAAATATCCGAACAAATAAATAGAGCTCAAGAGCGTGAAGAGGAAGCTGAGGACTTAAAAGAGGAATATAAAAATATCTTAAACGATGCTAAATCTGAAGCGCAAGATATAATTGAAAAAAGTCGCCGTAGAGCTCAAAGAGATGCTGAAGATATTGTTAATAATGCCAAAAATGAAGGTAATAAGAAGATTGAAAGAGCTGAAAAAGAGATTGCTCGTGCTAAAGAGCAAGCTATTGATAGTTTAAAAGATGAAGTAGCAGATATCTCTATTCAAATGACTAGACAATTATTAGAACAATCTATTAATAAAGATGTACAAGAAAAGACAATTGAAAGTTACATTGAACAGATAGATAAAGATAAGCTGGGTGAATTAGGATGTTAGAAAACCAAATAGCTGAAAAATATGCTCAGGCTTTATTTGAATTAGGGATTGAAGATGGTAAATTACTAGATATGCAAGATGAGTTTAGTGAATTTCTTAATATTATTGAGCAAAATAACGAGTTAAGAAAAGTAATTGATCATCCTAAACTTGGTAATGTTCAAAAGAAAGATATCTTAACTGAAGTTTTTGAAGAAGAGTTATCTACTAATTTGTTGAATTTTATCAAATTATTAATAGACAAAGGTAGAGTTAATTACTTAAAATCTATTTATCATCAATTTACTAAGTTAGTAGATAAAAAAGAGAATAGATTGGAAGTAGAAGTATTTACACCAATTGAATTGTCAGATGATAATAAATCAAGATTAAAAGAAAAGTTAGTAAGCATAACGAAAAAAGAGGTTACTTTAAAACCTAAGATTCAACCAGATTTATTGGGTGGGTTATTATTAAAAATTGGAGATAAAGTAATCGATGGAAGTTTATTAAATCATCTTAAAAATCTTGAGAATAAACTAAAAGGTTTAGAAGTAAGTAAGTTAGGGGTGAAAATAAATGAATCTTAGACCAGAAGAGATCAGTTCTATAATTAAAGATCAAATAAAAAATTATAATATAGAATTAGAAGTAAAAGGTGTAGGAACTGTTCTTAGTGTTGGAGACGGAATTGCCAGAATCCATGGTTTAAAAGATGCTATGGCTGGTGAATTGTTAAAATTCGAAAGTGATGTTTATGGAATGGCATTAAACTTGGAAGAAGATAGTATCGGTTGTGTTATTTTAGGTGATGAATCTAAGATAGAAGAAGGCGATGCTGTACATAGAACTAATAAAATAGTTGAAGTGCCTGTTGGTCAAGAGTTAAAAGGTCGTGTAGTTAATGCTTTAGGTGAAGCAATTGATGGAAAAGGGCCAATTAATACAGATAAAAGTAGACCTGTTGAGTCTGAAGCACCAGGTATTGTTGATCGTCAACCAGTAGAAGAACCATTACAAACTGGTATTAAAGCGATTGATTCTATGGTTCCAATTGGTAAGGGACAACGTGAGTTAATTATCGGTGACCGACAGACTGGTAAGACAGCTATTGGAATTGATACAATTATCAACCAGAAAGGTAAAGATGTAGCGTGCATCTATGTAGCAATTGGTCAGAAATCTTCTACAGTTGCTCAGATTGTAAATAAACTAGAAGAGTCAGGTGCTATGGAATATACAACTGTAGTATCGGCTTCAGCTAGTGACCCTGCACCATTACAATATTTAGCTCCATATGCTGGGTGTACTATTGGAGAAGGGTTTATGTATGAAGGAGAAGATGTTTTAGTTATATATGATGATTTATCAAAGCATGCTGTTGCTTATCGTGAAATGTCATTACTTTTAAGAAGACCACCTGGACGTGAAGCTTACCCTGGTGATGTTTTCTACTTGCATTCTAGATTGTTAGAACGTGCTGCTAAATTAAATGATGAATTAGGTGCAGGTTCTTTAACTGCATTACCTCTTATTGAAACACAGGCAGGAGATATTTCAGCATATATACCTACAAATGTAATTTCTATTACTGATGGACAGATCTTCTTAGAGAGTGAACTGTTCTATTCAGGTGTACGTCCAGCAGTAAATGTAGGACTATCTGTATCTCGTGTTGGTGGTAATGCCCAGATTAAAGCAATGAAATCTGTTGCAGGTACATTAAAGTTAGATATGTCACAGTACCGTGAGTTAGAAGCTTTTGCACAGTTTGGATCTGATTTAGATGAGTCTACTCAGAACAAATTAGCTCGTGGTGAAAGAATAGTAGAAGTATTAAAACAGGATGAAACAAGTCCATTAGAAGTAGAAGAGCAAGTTATTATTATTTATACAGTAACTAATGGTTATTTAGATGATATTCCTGTTGAAGATATTAGAAGATTTGAGAGAGAATTTATTAAATTTATGAAAGATACACATCCTGAAGTAGGAGAAGCTATTGTTAAAAGTGGTAAGTTAGAAGAAGATACAGAAGAGAAGTTAAAAGCTGCAATTAAAGAATTTAAAGATACTTTTGCTACTAGCAAAGATAAAGAAACTGCTTAAATGAGATTTCTTTGCTAGGAAAGTGAGGTGATTTAATAATGGCAAGTATGCGGGATATTAAGCGGCAGATTAGTAGCGTGGAAAGTACTATGAAAATAACTAGAGCTATGAAGATGGTTGCTGCAGCTAAATTAAGAAAGTCGCAAGAAAGAGCAGAAAATGCTAAGCCCTTTTTTGATAAAACTAAAGAGACATTAGACAGCGTTACAGCTAATGTTAATGAAGATTTACATCCTTTGCTTAATAAGCGTAATGTTAAAAAAGTTGCTTATGTACTTATTACTGGAGATCGAGGACTATGTGGTGCTTATAATAGTCGCGCGATTAAAGAGGTTGAAAAAGAGGTAAAGGTATTAGATAAAGATTATGCATTAATTACTATCGGTAAAAAAGGAAGAGATTATTTCAAAAATAAGTCGGAAATTATCTCTGAATATATAGGGGTAGATGATAAACCTGGTTTTGCTACAGCGACTAATATAGCTACTGAATTAATAGAGCTATATACAGAAGGTATTCTTGATGAGATCCATTTGGTTTACACAGAATTTAATTCTGTGGTTAGTCAAAATGTACATACTTTACAGTTGCTACCTGTAGAGCCACCAAAATCAGAGGAATTGGATGATATAGAGGATAGTTATTTGTATGATCCATCAGCAGAGGAAGTTTTATCTGCTGTATTACCACAGTATCTAAAGAATATTATCTTTGGTGCTTTGTTACAATCAAAAGCTAGTGAATTTGCTTCTCGAATGACAGCAATGGACTCAGCAACTGATAATGCTGAAGAGATGATTGAACAGCTGAAATTATCTTATAATCGTGCTCGTCAAGCTGCGATTACTCAAGAATTATCAGAAATTGTTGGAGGGGCAGAAGCTTTAGAATAGTAAGTCAAAGGAGGTATAAGGATGAGTGGAGAAAATAATTCATCTCAAAATATTGGTCGAGTTGTTGAAGTTATTGGTCCAGTAGTTGAGATTGAATTTGATAATGAAAATTTGCCAGAAATTAATGGTGCAATCAAGATTATAGATAAAGAGCATGATAAAGAGGTAGTTGTGGAGGTTATGCATCAAGTTGGTGATAACCGGGTAAAAGGTGTATCTATGAGTTCTACTGATGGATTAAAAAGAGGTATGAAGGCTATTGATTTAGATGGTCCTATCTCTGTACCAGTAGGAGAAGAATGTTTGGGTCGTATCTTCAATGTATTAGGAAACCCAGTAGATAAAGCTGGAGAGGTAAAGACTGATAAATACCTTCCTATTCATCGTGAAGCTCCAAGTTATGAAGAACAAGATACATCTACTGAAATATTTGAAACTGGTATCAAAGTTATTGATTTATTAGCACCTTATGCAAGAGGTGGTAAAGTAGGTCTATTTGGTGGTGCTGGTGTAGGTAAAACTGTATTGATTCAGGAGTTAATTAATAATATTGCCAAAGAGCACGGTGGTTTTTCTGTATTTACAGGAGTAGGAGAACGTACTCGTGAGGGTAATGATTTATGGTTAGAATTTACAGAAGCGGGAATATTGGATAAAGTAGCTTTAGTGTATGGTCAGATGAATGAACCACCTGGAGCAAGAATGAGAGTTGGTCTAACTGGTTTAACTATGGCTGAATATTTCCGTGATGAAGCCGGTAAAGATGTATTATTGTTTATTGATAATATCTTCCGTTTTGTGCAAGCGGGTTCTGAGGTATCAGCTTTATTAGGGCGAATGCCATCAGCGGTAGGTTATCAGCCAACATTAGCAACTGATGTAGGGGAATTACAGGAGAGAATTACTTCTACTAAGAAAGGATCAATTACATCAGTACAAGCAGTATATGTACCAGCTGATGACTTGACTGACCCTGCTCCTGCTACTACTTTTGCTCATTTAGATGCAACTACAGTACTATCAAGACAGATTGCAGAGAAGGGTATTTATCCAGCAGTTGATCCATTGGATTCTACATCTACAATCTTATCACCAAGTATAGTTGGTGAGGATCACTATAATGTTGCACGTCAAGTCCAAGAGACTTTGCAAAAGTATAAAGATTTACAAGATATTATTGCTATCTTAGGTATGGATGAATTATCTGAAGAAGATAAGCTAGTTGTATCTCGTGCACGTAAAATTGAGCGTTTCTTGTCTCAGCCATTCTATGTAGCGGAACAATTTACTGGTATGCCAGGTAAATATGTATCAGTTAGTGAGACGGTACGTGGATTTAAAGAAATTTTAGAAGGTAAGCATGATGATTTACCAGAAGAAGCTTTCCTTTATGTAGGAACAATAGATGAAGCTATAGAGAAGGCTGAAGAAACAAAAGGGCGTGAGTAATCATGTCTAAAATGAAACTTAATATAATTACACCAGAAAAGGTGGTTTATGACGGAGAAGCTAATATGGTAACTGTTAGAACCATAGATGGTGATAGAGGATTTATGGCAGAGCATCAGCCTTTAGTTACAGGTTTGGATATTGGTCAGATTCAAATCAAAACTGAATCAGAGGATAAAGAGTTAGCAGCTAGTCAGGGATATATTGAAGTAAGACCTGAAGAAATTAATATTTTAGTTGATACTGCTGAATATTCTGATGAAATTGATGTTGATAGGGCTAAAAATGCTAAAAAGAGGGCTGAAAAGCGTCTATCTAAAGATGATAGCTCAATTAATCCTAAGAGAGCTGAGATTGCTCTAAGAAAGGCTATTAATCGATTAAAGGTTACTAAAGGAAGAAATTTTGAGTAAGAGATGAAAATCTCTTGCTCTTTTTTTATTTAAGTGGTAAATTTATAGTGGAGAGGTTATTAAATGTTGAATATTTTAAATATAATTTTAGGACTTAAGGAATAACTAATAGATATAGAGAAAATTAGATGGGGTGAAAAGCTATGTCTAAAGATAATGATTTACAAGAAGAGATAATAATGGGGCAACAAAGTAAAAGTAAGCTTGAACAGACAGTAAGTGCAGGCATAAATGGTGGTTTTGAGTTTAAAAAAGGTGAGAAGAATAGATTTCTAGGTGAATTTAGGGAAAGAGTATTGCAAGCTTTAACCTTTGAACAAGTTGAAGAAGCAGGTACATACCCTGAAGTTTTAGAAGCAATTAAAGATACAGAAGCAATGAAATTAATAATTAATCGACAAGTTGATATGGATAGAGCTAAAGACTATATTAATTTAGCTCGAGATTATGATTTATCCTTTAAAAAAGTAGATTCACCAGATTTTAAAGGGGATGTTGCTTTGGTAGTAGTAAGTGATCATGCAGTAAATAAGAAAGATGTTTTTATTAAAGATAGAAATAGCAAGTTACAAGAAAAAGGAATACCAGAAGAGATAATTAATGCAAAAGGAAAGAAGATATGTGATAAATGTTATGATCTTATTAGCAAAAAGGTTCCTGAAGAGAAGGATAATTATTATAAATTTACTTGGTTTGACAAACTTATAGGAAAAGAATGTCCAGGAGACCACTAGTTTTCTTGTGCTGATTTAGTGAATATTAAGAAGGAACTTGATTACTAATCAAGAAAGTAGTTAGTGGATATATGAACAATTGAAGTAGGGGGAAATTATATGGAGTGTTTGGTAATAGAGGGAGGAAATAAGTTAGAAGGAGAGTTGAATATTAGTGGTGCTAAAAATGCTGCTTTACCAATTGTAATGGCTAGTTTAATTGGTGAAGGGGTTAGTGTATTAGATAATATTCCTAATTTAAGAGATATAAATAACTTAATTAAGATATTAAAGTCTTTAGGTGCTGAAGTCGAATATCAGAATAATAAATTAAAGGTAAACTCAGATAGTGTCAATAAATTTGAAATTTCATATCCTTTAGCTAATAAAATGCGTGCTTCTTATTATGCTTTAGGTGCTTTATTGGCTCGTTATGGACAAGCTAAAACGGCTTTGCCAGGAGGTTGTGAAATAGGAAGTAGACCAATTGATTTACATTTAAAAGGTTTTGAAGCACTAGGGGCAAGTGTAAGCATAGATCATGGTATGGTTAACTTGAAAGCAGACAAATTAACTGGGGCTAAAATCTATCTAGATTATCCTAGTGTAGGAGCAACATTAAATATTATGATGGCAGCAGTTAAAGCAGAGGGTAAGACAATAATTGAAAATGCTGCTAGAGAGCCGGAAATAATTGATTTATCAAACTACCTTAATGTAATGGGGGCTAAAATAAAAGGTGCAGGTACTGATATTATCAGGATTGAAGGTGTTGATAATCTAAAAGCTAATGATTATACTATCATTCCAGATAGAATTGAAGCAGGTACTTATATGATGATGGCTGCTATTACTGCTAGTGATTTATCTATTAATAACGTATTGGTAGAGCATGTTAAACCTTTAATAGCTAAATTAATAGAAATGGGAGCTACTATAGAAGAAGATGTTAATAGTATTAGAGTAATAGGAAATAATCAATTGAATGCTGTTGATATTAAAACTCTACCATATCCAGGTTTTCCAACAGATATGCAGGCACAGTTTATGGCTTTATTAACACAAGCCAAAGGGGTTAGTATGGTTGTAGAAACTGTATTTGAAGATCGATTTGCTCATGTAGATGAATTGAAGCGAATGGGAGCAAAGATTAAAATTGATGGTAGGACTGCAATGGTTAATAATTCTAAATTAACAGGGGCAAAAGTTAAAGCAACTGATTTGAGAGCAGGAGCAGCTTTAATTTTAGCTGCTTTAGTAGCAGAAGGTAGAACTGTAATAGAAGATATCTATCATATTGAAAGAGGATATGAAGATGTAATAGCAAAGATACAAAAAATCGGTGGGAATATTACTAAGATCAACTGTTAAAATATAATTATACTAAGTTCTTAGTTAAAAAGAGTCGCATTAATGCGACTCTTTTTTATTTATAATTGTCAATTTACTTTATAATTAAACATAAGTATTTAATAACTATACGTTAAGGAGGAGGGATATGAAAAAAGTAATAATTTCAATTCTAATCTTTAATTTTTTGTGTATAGCTATATTACCTGTACTTATAGTAGTATTTTTTAATATGTTTAATTTTATAGATTACAAAATAAGTATATATAATCATCAAAATAAAAAAACTATGCAATTAGATTTAGAAGAGTATATTAAAGGAGTTGTTGCAGCTGAAATGCCTGCTAACTTTGAAATAGATGCATTAAAAGCACAAGCAATAGCTGCTAGAACTTATACTTTAAAAAATTCAAGCAATGGTATAATTACTACAGATAGTAATAAGAATCAAGCTTGGTTAGCTAAGGAAAAATTAAAAGAAAAATGGGGGAAAGATTATTTGTTCTATTGGTCTAAGGTATCAGCAGCAGTAGAGGAGACAGAGGGTATAGGGTTATTTTATAAAGGTAAATTAATTAATTCAGTATATCATTCTGCTAGTGGTGCATATACAGAGGCTGCAGTAGCAGTCTGGGGTAATTCTGTTCCCTACTTACAAAGTGTAGCTAGTAATTATGAAGAAACTTCTCCGTATTATAAGCAGCAACAAAAATATTTATTATTAGATTTGTGTAGAAGGTTATCGATTAACGCTAAAGCTCCCTTAACTATTAAGATTTTAAAACGGAGTGCTAGTGGTAGGGTATTAAAATTATTGATAGGAGATAAAATATTTACTGGTAAAGAAGTAAGAAATAAATTAAAGTTATCTTCTACTAAGTTTAGAGTTTTAAAAGAAGGAGATGATTATATATTTATTACATCAGGATATGGTCATGGAGTTGGTATGAGCCAATATGGTGCTAATGGTATGGCCAAGAATGGTTATAATTTTATTCAAATTTTAAAGCATTATTACCCTGGAGTTGAATTGAAATCTATCTGGTAATTTATAAATTATATGTATAAAAGAATCATTTCCGGATAATATAATTTCGGAGGTGATTTTAATGGCCAAAAAATCAGACAAGTGGCCCTTTTCTATTCTTTTAGATAGAAAGAAATTAAAACTAAAGGATAGTATTAAAAGCTGGAAATGGATGGGTTATTATATTCTTGTAGTTGTAGTTTTTATGATAGTAGGAGGTAGTATAGCTTTTTATCAATATAAAAATAATATCAACTTAGAGGAGCCGCATTTTCAGAGAACAAATATTAATAACACCCAAGAATCAGTGAAATTAATAGAAGATATAAAAGAAGCAAATGATAATTATAAATTAAATACAACAAAGATCTCTTTACCACAGCAAAAAGAAGATGTTGAAGATACACCTGCTGTAAAAGTCAGTGCTAAGCCTGCTCAGTCCAAAAGTTTTAGCAATTTATATAGACCCGTTGATGGGAATATTATTTTATCTTGGCATTCACCGTATAAAGATAAGGTCTTAGATGCTTGGAAATTTAACTCAGGTATAGATATTAGTGCAGAGATTGGTACAAAAGTTAAAGCAGCAGCAGAAGGAATAGTAAAAGAGATTATTAAAGATGATTATCAAGGTGTAACGATTATAATTGAGCATAGTACAAATCTTCAGACATTATATTCTAATCTTGAGACTAATCATGTAGTAGAAGGAGAGAAGGTTCATAAAGGTCAAGTAGTAGGTGAAATTGGAGATAGTGGACTTAATGACAAAAGTAAACTTCACTTTGAAGTTATTAAGGTGGATGGAGAAAAGCAAAAACGTGTATCACCATTAGATTATATTAATTAATCTATAATTTTTTGGAATACTTGTTACCTCTAAATTCATATATATATATTGATAATATTGGAAATTGTTAGAGGGGGACAAGTTAATGAAAGATTATATTCATCGAAGAGTTTTAGATGTAGCCGATTACATATCTGAAACTAAAGCAACAGTTAGACAAGCGGCTAAGGTATTTGGAGTAAGTAAGAGTACTATTCATAAGGATATAACAGAAAGGCTTGAGAAGATAAACCCTCAATTAGCTGATGAAATAAAAGATATTTTAGAGTATAATAAAGCAGAAAGGCACTTTAGGGGTGGAGAAGCAACTAGAAAGAAATATTTAAAGGCCAAACAATCTAATTGCTAGGAAGAGGTTGGAATTAATTCCAACCTCTTTTTTATGTGTGCCTCGTAGATTTAGTAAACAGTAGGTGAAAATCCTATCCATGCTGTTTTCGCCAGTACGGTGTGTGAAATCAACAGTAGCAGGGTGTCTACCGTGAGGTAGAATCTGAAGAGTTTGAGATGAGCAATCAGTCCGGAACAATATGTGAACCAGAGGTGGCATTTAGCTTTGGCGACCCGCCATAAAAACGGGGAAGTCCAATGTTAGCTTGGGGCTCTGTACAAAGGAGAGACAGGTAGCGCTGGTAAATACGTGTAACTGGAAGTGCCCATGTTAGAAAACTAGGTGTGATTAGGGTCGGAATGATTGTAGGGTTTACGTAATTGACCGAGGGAATCTCTAATATAATTCTTTATAGAAATCTATAGAGATAAGTGATGGTATAACTCCAACAGGAAAGCCAGAGTGATGATATATTAGAGTTCAGAAGATATCATAGTAGTGAGAAAAAAAATCAACGAAAGTTGATTATAGCGAAGGATATCTAGGTTATTGAAGTTTAAGATTTGATTACTAATGATATCTTAATTTTGAGTGGTTTAAACACTAGTACTATAGTGGGTTCTAGTAGAATTACAAACAGGAAATCATAACTGTAAAGTATGGATAACCTAGAGAACACCATAACCTAAGTAATGGTAAACTGAGAGGTGCGATTGGTGAGAGCTTAGAGACGTGCTCAGGAGTGCTATGAATATAGGGATTAAGATATTAAGGTGAGACAGGAAGAACTAGTAAGTAGTGAAGTTAGGATAGGTGTTAAAATTTCGAACTCTATATAGTTTGAAGGATAAAATCACAAAGAAATTTCACTTATATATTGCAGGACAAAAAGTACTGGATAATGGTGGCTGTGGTGGAGTTGATAATGTAAGCATAGAAGAGTTTAAAAATAATTACAAGATGAATATGCGAGAACTTCATAGACAGCTGATAGAGAATACTTACGAGCCATTACCAGTGTTACGGACGTACATTTCCAAAGGAAATGGAGAAAAGAGACCACTAGGTATTCCAGTAATCAAAGATAGAATTGCTCAACAAGCAGTGAGGCAAGTACTAGAAATATACTTTGAGCGAGAATTTTGTGAATGTTCCTTTGGTTTCAGACCTAATAGGTCTGCTCACGATGCGATAGAAAAGATAGAGAAATATAAAGAACAAGGTTACTACTGGGTGGTAGACGCAGACATTAAATCTTATTTTGATACTATAGACCATGAGTTATTAATGGATTTTATAGCGGAATATATAAGTGATGGTTGGGTATTAGATATTATCAGGTCATGGCTGACAATTGGAGTTATGACTGAAGAAGGTAGAGAAGAAACTAGAGAAGGGACACCTCAAGGAGGTGTCATCTCTCCTCTATTAGCTAATATCTATTTACATTACTTTGATAAGAAAATGACTCGTCGAGGTTACAAAATAGTCCGCTTTGCTGACGACTTTGTAATCTTAACTAAAAATAAGCGCAAAGCAAAGAGAGCGTTAAAAGTTACCCGTAAAATTATAGAGGATGAATTGAAGTTGAAACTTCATCCTCGTAAGACGGTAGTAACTAACTTTTATGATGGATTTGAATTTCTAGGATTCAAATTTCACCATTCTGAATACAAGAGACCTAAAGATAAAGCAATAACAAAATTCAAAAACAAAGTAAGAAAGATTACTAGAAGAACTAGACCTTTTCCTGTAGAAGTAATAATTGCAAAATTAAATCCAGTTTTGAGAGGTTGGGGTAACTATTTCAAGATAGGAAATGTGAAGACTTTGTTTACGAGGTTGGATAAATGGATTAGAATGAGAATGCGTTCGTTTATCGAAAAGAAAAAGGCGATAATGTATCAAAATTATCGCTTTTCAAATAGTTATCTAAGAGATAAAGGACTTCAATCATTACTTACTGATGTGCTCTAATTAAGGGTAAAATATACATCTATGGTAACATAGAGTCGAAGACTTACTCTCTGATAAGGAGCACCAATAACCGAAAGCTGTATACGGGAAAACCGTACGTACAGTTTGACAAGGGGTCCCAGCCGTGAGGCTGGTCCTACTTTATTTTTGTTAAATTTATATAAAGGATTTTTAGTATTAATGTATAATTCAATAAATAAGCTTATTCTTTATGAAAGGAGGTATTAATATGATAAGAGGTTTGTATACATCTGCTGCTGGGATGGAGAATGCTTTATTAAAAAATAATACTATTTCCAATAATTTAGCTAATATTAATACAACAGGTTATAAAAAGCAATTAACTATAGAAAAGTCATTTGCCAACAAACTACTTAATAAGATCAATCACAATGTAAAGACTATTGGTAAAATTGGTAGTGGGGTAGGAATAGATAGAATGTCTAATGATTTTAGTGCAGGGGCTTTTAAAGAAACAAATAATACTTTAGATTTAGCAATTAAAGGTGAAGGTTTCTTTACTATTCAAACTCCTCAAGGTGTTAGATATACCCGAAACGGAAACTTTACAATTAATAATCAAAGGCAAGTTGTGACTCAAGATGGTTACTTAGTTAGAGGAGAAAGTGGTATAATACAAATACCAGATAAAGGTGAGATTCATATAGATGGTAATCAATTAATTGTTAATGATAGAGTTATAGATAAAATTCAAATTTCAAGCTTTTCTAATAAATCAGGATTAATTAGAGAAGGTAGTGCATTATTTAAAAGAGGACCAGAGTCTGGAAATATTTTTAATGCAACTGGTCAAATAGTACAAGGATTTTTGGAAAATTCAAATGTTAATCCTATTCAAGAGATGGCAAAAATGATTGATAATACTCGTATATATGAAGCAGATCAGAAAGTTTTGAAAGCAAATAATGAGACTTTAGGTAAAGCAGTTAATGAAGTTGGTAAAGTTTAATTAAAGAGGAGTGAGATAAATGATTAGATCGCTATGGAGTGCTGCAACTGGTATGAGAGCTCAACAACTTAATATGGATGTTATCTCTAATAATCTATCTAATGTTAATACTACTGGTTTTAAAAAGAGCCGTGTAAGTTTCCAAGATTTAATGTATCAAACTTTAAAGAGTGCAGGAGCACCTAATAATCAAGGATCACAGATTCCTACAGGAATAGAAGTTGGGCTTGGAGTGCGCCCTGCTGCTACCCAAAAATTATTTGGCGGATCAAGTTTAAAAAGCACAGAGAATCCTTTAGATATGGCAATTGAAGGTAATGGATTCTTCCAAGTGTTATTACCTGATGGGACAAGTGGTTATACTAGAGATGGGTCTTTTAAATTAGATAGTAGTGGTCAATTGGTAACTTCAGATGGATACTTATTACAACCACCTATTACTATCCCAGCTAATGCATCCGATATAACTATTAATCAAGAAGGATCAGTATATTATAAAGAACCAGGAAATGATGATTTTCAAGAGGCTGGGCAGATTGAGTTAACTTCTTTTGCAAATCCTGCTGGACTTGAGAGTATAGGACAAAATATATTTAAGAGTACAGCTGCTTCTGGACAACCTATGTATGGCTTGCCAGCTCAAGAAGGATATGGATCTATTGCTCAAAGTTATTTAGAAACTTCAAATGTTAAAGTAGTAGAAGAGATGGTAGATATGATTTCAGCACAACGAGCTTATGAAATCAATTCTAAAGCAATTAAAGCTTCTGATGAGATGTTACAACAAGCAAATTCACTAAGAAGATAGGGGTTTAAAATGAAAAATAAGTCAGTTATTATTAGTTTGCTTCTGCTAATCATTCTTATAACTGCCGGGGCTTTAGCTAATAGCTTTAGTATTAGTATTCCTTATAAAGTAAAGGTTAGGAGTATGAATATAAAGTTAAGTGAAATAGCTTACATAAGTGGTGAAGATGAATTTAAAGAGAATGTTAGTTCAATTTCTTTAGGTCAAGCTCCTTTGCCTGGCTATAAGAGGGTTATTTATCGAGAAGAAGTGATTTATGCTTTAAAAAATCGAGGTTATAATTTATCTAAGGTACGCTTGGATATTCCCTATCAATTTACAGTAATTGCTGATTATAAAAGAGTATCTATTAATAGATTGATTGATGTAGGTAAAGATTATATATATAGTTCAGGATCATATAGTAAGGAAAAGCTTGAGGTGGAAGTTATAAATCCACCTCAAAAACTAATGGTTCCTCATGGTAATTTGAAGTTAGAAGTAGGAGATTTTTATCAAGGGGACTTAATAGGTACTATAACTATGCCTATAAAGTTAATAGTTAATGATAAACTTTATAAGAGGATATATCTTCAGTATAAAGTTCAGGTCTTACAGGAAGTTTTGGTAGCTAAAAAAAATCTTGAACGAGGACAGCTTATTAGTCGAGATGACTTTAGAATAGAAGAGATATTAGTAGATACACCTAACAGCCAATATATAAGTACAAATACTAATTTAGATGCTAAGATAATGAAGATCTCCTTGGGAGCAGGAAGACCTTTATTAAGTAGAATGGTTGAATTTCCACCATTAGTTGAAAGGTGGGAAGAAGTACAGATTATTGCTAGAATCGGTGGAGTTGAAGTTGTAACTCTAGGTAAAGCGAGACAAAGTGGCCGCCTAGGTGAAAGGATTAAAGTTCAAAATATGCATAGCAAGAAGATTATTACAGCTGAAATTATAGCTAAGAATAAGGTTAAGGTTTTAATTCATTAAGGGAGGTAAAGTAAGGATGAATCAGAGATTATTTTTAAGATATACATTACTTTTTTTCTTGGCGTTATTTATGATAAGTACGAATGTTCAGTCTGCATCCTTATGGAATAATTCTAAGTCTATATATTCTGATAGAAGTGCTCATCAGATTGGTGATTTAATAACTATAATTATTGAGGAGACCACTAGTGCTAGTCAGCAGGCTAGTACTGATGCATCCCAAAGTAGTCAAGTGAGTGTAGGGGCTGGAAGTGGTATTTTAGATTTTATTAAGGCCTTTGGAGTTAATGAAAGTGATAATAATAGTGCTACAGGAGTAACAAGTAGAAGTGGTAATCTATCTAGTAAGGTGACAGTAGAGATTGTTGATATTTTAGAAAATGGTAATTTTAAAATTCAAGGAAATAAAGAAATTACTGTAAATGATGAACAGCAAAGAGTTAATCTTACTGGAGTAATTAGACCTGAAGATATAACTGCTGAAAATACAGTTGATTCAACCTATGTTGCTAATGTAAAAATTAATTATCATGGAGAGGGATCAGTTGGTGATAAGCAGAAACCAGGGATTATTAGTCGGATACTTAATTGGTTATTCTAGGAAGAGGGGATAAGATGCAGATACTAAAGATAAATCTTTTACTTTTGTTGATGTTGTTAATCATTAGTAGTTCAGTTCTGGCTTTAACACCTAATCAGGAAGGAATAAATGATCCCTTGGTTAGAGTCAAAGATATAACTCGAATAAAAGGTGTTAGAGATAATCAGCTGATAGGATATGGATTAGTAGTAGGATTAAATGGGACAGGTGATGGTAAAAGCAACCAATTCACAGTGCAATCTGTAGCAAATATGTTAAATCGTTTTGGGATCAAAGTTACTTCTGATCAAATGAGTGTTGATAATGTAGCGGCTGTTATGGTAACTGCTAAGCTTCCTCCTTTTGCTCATTCAGGAAGTAAAATTGATGTTACTCTATCTACTATAGGTGATGCTGATAGCTTGCAAGGAGGAACACTTTTGATGACTCCTTTACAAGGTCCACTAGGTAATGAAGTTTATGCAGTAGCTCAAGGCCCTGTATCAATTGGTGGTTTTAATGGAGGACAAGGTGGGAATCAGGTTAGACAAAATCATACTACAGTAGGTCGAGTTCCTAATGGAGCATTAATTGAAAAAGATCTTCCTACTGCTTTCTCAGATAATGGATATATTAGATTGCTTTTATCTAATCCTAATTTTTCTACAGCTCAACGAATAGCTGATGTCATCAATGGTAATTTTGGTTATACACCTCAAGGTTCTTACTATGCTGAAGCAGTTGATGCTGGTCAAATAGATATTAAAGTGCCTAAATATTATAAAGAGAAAGTTGTTAAATTTGTTTCTAGAATCGGTCAACTATCAGTTCGTCCTGATACTGAAGCAAAAGTAATCATTAATGAAAGAACAGGAACAATTGTAATGGGACATAATGTTCGTTTATCAAAGGTTTCAGTTGCTCATGGAAATTTAACAGTTACTATTTCAACCCAAGAGAATGTTTCACAACCAAATCCTCTTGCTGAAGGAGAGACAGCAGTAACTGAAGATACCAATGTTGATGTTACAGAAGAAGATAGTAGATTGATGGTATTACCTAAAGGATCTAGTATTTTTGATGTAGTTAAAGCTTTAAATGCTGTTGGAGCCACACCAAGAGATATTATTGCTATTTTACAAGCTGTAAAAGAATCTGGAGCTTTACATGCTAAATTAGAAATTATGTAAAGGTTGTGATTGAAATGAAAATAAATTTTGATTTATCCTTAAATAAATTAGCAACAAGTCAGTCAGATCTAAAAAAGTCAGAACAAAAATTTAAAGATTATCTATCTAAACAGGTTAATAATAAAGATAATAGTGCAGAAGATCAAGAACTAAAAGCGGTAAGTAAACAGCTTGAATCTGTTTTTTTAAATATGATGTTTAAGCAGATGAGAAAGTCAGTAGTCAAGTCTGATCTCTTAGATAGTGGTTTAAGCCGTGAAATTTTTGAGGATATGTATTATAACAAGGTAGCAGAATCAGCTTCTAAGAGAAATGAATTGGGGTTAGCAAAGTTAGTTTATCAACAATTAAGTAATAAATTATAATTAATATTTATAATTATAATAATACAGGTAAAAATAGATAATAAGTTACTGGTTTTAATAAGAAGGGATGGGATTTTATTGCGAACAACCTTAAAGGTAATGGCTATATTGGTACTATTTATTACATTATCTAATATAGCTGTAGCAAAAACAGAAATCATGCCATTATCAGATATTAGACCTGGAATGAAAGGAGTAGGTAAGACAGTTTTAAGGGGAACTGAAATTGAAGATTTTAACGTTGAGGTTATAAGTATTCTAAAAGACCAACAGCCAGGTCAAGATTTAATTTTGGTAAAGACAAGTGGAGATGTTATTAAGAGAACTGGTGGAATTGCATCAGGAATGAGTGGTAGTCCTATTTATATTGATGGAAAGTTAATTGGAGCTATAGGTTATGGATGGCAATTAGCAGACCATAAGATTGGTATGGTAACTCCAATTCAGAGTATGATTGATATCTTTTCATTAACTAAGCATAATAAAGATGATAATAAGACAATTAATTTAAATAGCCCAATAAAAATAGGAAATAAAACTTATAATAAAATATATTTTTCTAGTAATAATAAAAAGGTCAAAGGTTCAGATGCTTTAATAGCTAGACCAGTATCGACACCTTTAACAGTCAGTGGTTTAAACGGAAGAGCTAAAGAGAGGTTAGTTGAAACTTTCAAAGATTATAATATTACTCCTGTTAATGGAGGATCCTTAGCTTATCTAGATGGTGATACAGAATTAAAGCCTGGTAGTGCAGTAGCAGCACAGCTAGTTAGAGGAGATATTAATGTTTCAGCTATTGGTACTTTAACTTATCGGGAAGGAAATAAAATTTTAGCCTTTGGTCATCCGTTTTTAGCCAAAGGAAATAGTAATTATCTTCTATCTTCAGCCTATATTCACCAAATGATTACAAGTATAAAGATGCCTTTTAAAATTGGATCACCAGGTAAATTAAAAGGAGTTATTAATCAAGATAGAACTGCTGGAATCGCTGGTAAAATAGGTGAATTTCCAAATGTAGTTCCTTTAGAGATTAATGTGACTGATAATGATTTGGATAGGAGTAAGACTTATAACTTACAAATTATACAAAATGAAGAATTAATAGAAGGGTTAGCTTCTTCGGCAGTATTACAAGCAATTGATAGTACAATTGATCGTACAGGAGAGGGTACTTCGAAAGTAAGTATAGAAATCATGGGAAATAAGGTGCCAACTGATATTGTTAAGGTGGAAAACCTTTATTATAGTCCTAATGATATAGCTGCCTCATCATTAGCTGATTTTCTACAAGGGCTAAGTTTGATTTTGCATAATCCTTTTAATAAAGTAGAATTAGCTAATATTAAATTTAATATTGAAATTGAAAAGGATGCTAAGGTAGCTTTAATTGAGGAAATTAAATTGAATAAAAAAGAAGCTGCTCCTGGAGAAGAAGTAGAGGCTGAAATTACTTTAAGACCTTATCGGAATGAATTGATAACTAAGAAGGTTAAATTTAAGATACCAGAGGATACAGAAAGTACTAACTTAGAAGTCCATGTTTTTAGTGGTCAAGAGGCTAATTTAAACCAAATGGCCCCTCAAGAAGAAGAAAAGAAGTCTAAAGCGAACAATATTAAAACTTTAGAGGAACTTATAGAGGTTTATCAAAGTCAAAAGAAGAATAATCAGTTAGTAGTGGAATTAAGACCAACTTATACTCCTTCAGCTGATGTAGATAATAATATTAAAGAAGTAAATAAAGAGCATGAAAGCAAGAAAGATAAGGAAGAGAAGAAAAAAGTAAGAGAAGATAAAGATAGTAGAGAGCCAAAAAAAGAGATTTTTAATGACTTGGATGAAGAAGTAGTAGATACTAATTATGTTTTGGAAGGCTCCTTAATGGAAGAGATTAAAGTTAAAATAGAAGAGTAAATATTAATCCCCTCTAATGGTAGAGGGGATTTTTATGTCAATAAATATTAAAATTATCAAGAAATAACTGTTAATAACTATTGCAAGGATTATTAAAATATAATATTATTAAATTAGTTTGTAGATTAGACTGGAGGATAAATTGTAATGATATTAAAAGTTTTACAGTCTAAAAAAGTAAAGATTATATTTATAGGATTAGTAGTTATATTTTCTTTATCTTTATATTTACTGTATTTAAACAACGAATCGTTATTAGAAAAAGCTAAGTATAAGATTATTGCAAGTCTAGAAGAAGAGTTGAATACAAAGATAAAAGTAGATAATATTGCAGTTAAAGGACTTAATAAAGTAGTTATTAGCGATGTATCTATTAAGGATAGTTATTCTAATAAGTTATTAGAAACTAAAAAAGTTGAAATTAGTTATAATGTTATCAATCTAATTTTAAAAGCCTTTAACCCTTTAGATAGTATTGAAAGGATAACTATTAAAAATCCTAAGATATTAATTCAGCAAAAAGAAGATTGGAATTATTCCTTTTTAATTAATAAGGGAAGCCAAAAAGAAAATAATTCTAGTTATAATATTAATTTTCCTATTTATATAGAAGACGGTAAATTAAATTACAAGACGGCTAAATTAAAAGAAGAGCTTATAAATATTAATGGTAAGTTTATCTTAGGAGACTCTTTTCTCTTTGATTTCAAAACTAAATTATCATCTCTATCAGATGAAGAATTAGAATTAAAGGGAACAATTAAAGATGATAGTTATAAAGGACAGGTTCTTTTTGATAAAGTTAATTTAGGTGAGTTAAAAAAGAAACTAAATTATTCAAAATTAGATGGAATCAGTTTGGTAGGTGATTTGAACGGAGTTGCTAAGTTTGAAGGGGATTTTGCTAAAGATCCCGATTACTCTATTGCTATTATTCTAAATAATGGCAGCATCAATAAAGATAAGACTGAGATAAAAGATGTTAAAGGCAATTTGGGTATTAATAGGTATGGGATAAAAATTAATCAACTTTCTGCAAAATATAAGGATTTACCCATAATAGTTAAAGGGGAGATCTTTAATTGGAATAATTCACAACTCAACTTAGAATATGGTATTAAGAAGTTTTCTATGGAGAAAATTAAAGAATTATTTGCAGATGATGAGTTAGAGGCTGAAGGCTATGCTGAGGTTAATGGTACTATCAAAGGTACAGTTAATAACCCTAATATAACAGGCCAACTTTCAATGGGAGAAGGACATATATCAGGTATTGATATAAATAATTTAGATAGTGATTTTTATTATAAGGATAAGGTAATTAATCTAGAAAAGTTAAGTTTGGGATATGGACAAGGTATTGTTAGTGGTAGTGGAACAATTACTTTTGATGATGGAATTAATTATATTTTTTCTACTAAGGTCAATGGAGTTAATGTTTCATCTATTAACTCATTTTTCGATGATAATATAGAAACAATGGGCTCTCTTAGTGGTAATGCTATGATCTCTGGTATTGGGATAGATAAGAATAAATTAAATATCTTAGGAAATATATCAGTAAAAGATGGTTCAATAAAAGATTATAATTTTAACAACTTAGAAAGTAACTTTTGGCTGACTGATGGTAAATTGTCATTAAATAATTTAGAAGTTACTAGACCAGATAGTACTGCTAATTTAGCAGGGGTAGTTAGTTTAAATGGTGAGCTGAATTTATCTGTTCAAGCTGATAATATAATACTAAAAGATTTAAAAGAAATTCATGGTTTAGATTCATTAAAGGGAGCTTTGAGTGTAGATGGAGAAATAAAAGGAAATTTAAATAACCCTATAGTAAAGGGTCAATTTAATCTGGCTGATTTAAGATATAAGGAAATTAATCTAGATGAAGCCTTTGGAAAAATAAATTTAATTGATAATATACTCTATTTAGAAGATATTGCTTTGCCCTCTTTATCTAGTAATTTATCTGGAAATATAAACTTCCAATCTAATTTATCGAAGATTGTGTTGGATACAGATACAATTAAAGCCGATAAATTATTAGGTAGTTTAAATATAGATCTGCCTATTTCTGGTATAGTTAAGGGGAGAACTATAATTACTTCTATATATCCAAGATTGTCTCTTGAAGGTAATCTTATCCTCAATGGAGGTACTATCTTTGAGCAGAATTTTGATCAAGCTGATTTGAACTTTGCTTATCAAGATGGGGATTTTATTATTAATAATTCTAAAATAAAGTATAATAATGATATTTTAGTTGCTGATGGAAGTTATTCTAATAAAAGAGTTGAAGTTGATTTTATTAGTAATGATTTAACTTTATCTAATATTAACTATTATAATTTTAATTCATTAGGCATAGTAGGTTCAGCGAAAGTAGAAGGTAGAGTATATGGACCAATTTCTAAACTAAAGGTTGCTGGAAAATTAAATAGTGATAACATCAAAGTTAATGCTAATTCAATAGGAAATCTTTCTGCAAAAATAAACTATAAAGAAGATAATCTATATTTGACTGATTTAATATTAGAAGATGAAGATAATTATTATAAGATAGATGGGAGTTTAAATCTAAAGGATAAATTAATTAATAGTTTATTGGTAAATGTAAAAGAAGGGAATTTATCTTATATAAATCAATTTCTCCCTTTGAATTTAGATTTACCTTATGGTGTTGTAGGTCAAGTTAGAGCAAATGGTACTTTTAGTAGGCCTATTTTAAATCTAGATCTACATGTCTCAAATGATCAAGGGATAGGTTATTTAGATCTCAAGGGAGATTATGATACTAAAGGTATAGTTGATTTGGATCTCTTAGCTAAGGAATTTAATTTTACTCCAATTAATAATTTGGAGTTACTTCCTTATAATCTAGGAGGAAAGATTAATTTAACAGGAAAAGCCACTGGTAATATTAATTCTTTGAACCTAGATTCAAATATAAAAATTATTGATGGTATGTTAGATGAATTTAATTATGAAGAGTTAACTGGTGAATTAAAGCTAAGTGATGGAAGAAAAGTGGTTATTGATCAGTTATTAAGGGTTAAAGGAAATAATATTGTAAAAGCTAAAGGGAAGGTGCCATTAATTCCAGAAGAAGGATTTGATTTAAATGTTGAATTAGTAGAAGGAAATTTAAGCTTATTACCATTGGTGTTAGATGATATTGAATCTGCATCAGGAAAAGGGAAAGCTAATATCCATGTGGGAGGAAGCTTAAAAAAACCTATTTTAACTGGAAAGGCAGAAATCATTTCTGGTAATATATCTTATCCAAAATTACTAGATAGGGATATAAAGAATCTTTCAGGAAAAATTAATTTAACAAATAAAGAGATAAGTCTAGGCAATGTTAAGGGGGATTATGGAGAAGGAGACTTCAGCTTAGAAGGTTCTATTAATTTAGAAGGTTTTAGGCCTAAAGATTATAACCTAGAGTTTATAGGAAATGATATCTTCTTTGAACATGGTTTTTGGAAAGGTTATAATGATGCAGAAATTGAAATTAAAGGGCCTTTTAATGAACCTTTAATAAAAGGACAATTATTAGTAAGAGATACTAATTTAGACCTGTCATTTGACTGGCCAATGTCAGATAAAAAAGGTGATAGTTTGATTAGTCCTAAATTTGATATAGAAATTATTCCTGGGAAAAATGTAAGAATAGGTAACAATAATATAGATATTTTAATTCAGACTGGAGTTTTAAATCTAAGAAGTGGTGAACAAGGAATTGAGTTAACAGGACAATTAGATTCTGGTAATGGGCAAGTTAATTATTACAATACAGAGTTTGAATTGGAGACTGGTACTGCTAACTTTATGAAATATAGCTTAATTCCTAACTTAAAGATTAAAGCAACTACTCAAATAGATGATACTACAATTTATTTGAACTTAGATGGATTAGCAACTCAAATGGATTTCAATCTTTCTTCTAAGCCTGAGTTAACTGAAGATGAAATTATAACACTGTTAACTCACCAAGGTAGTATTAAAAACTTCTTGGAAAAAGATTATCAAGGAGCATTAGTAAGTGAGGTCTGGAGATTGATTGATGAGGAATTACAAATAGAATTAATCTCTAAAGTTGAAGAATCTTTTGAGAAGTCCTTAAATTTAGATCAATTTAGGATAAAGTCTATTTTAAGTGGTGAGCCAAGAATAGAATTGAATAAATTTATAACTGATAACTTAATGTTGAAATATAAACAAACATTTGGTATAGAAGAAGAACAAACCTATGGTTTTGAGTATCATTTTAGTGAAGGATTTGATAAACTAAGATTTGATGGCTATTACAACAATAAAGGTGAGTATAAATTAGGATTGGAAACAACAATACCGTTCTAATTGTTCTTTATGAGTATCGGCTTATATGGTAAAATATTAATAAGAGGAGGATTATAATGAATAAAAGAATATTGGCAATAATGCTCTCCTTGATTTTCATATTAGTTAATAGTACTACATTAATGGCAGCTAATATTGAAGGTCAAGTTACTCAAAACAAGATTACTGCTATTAAAGTTGTAGGAAATAAGAAAATTAAGGATGAAGAGATTTTAGAACAGGTTAAGACAAAAGTTGGAGATAAGGTTTCAAATGAAAAATTACAAGAAGATATGAAAAAAATCTTTGATTTAGGGTATTTCTTCGATATTCAGATTACTTTCAAAAATCATAAGGATGGTGTAATGTTAACCTTTGAGGTTGTTGAAAATCCTGAATTGGACGAAATTAAGTTTATAGGAAATAATGAAGTTAGAACTGATAAACTAAAAGAAGTTATATCAGTTAGACCAGGACAAATTTTAAATTTAAATAAGTTAGATGAATCTACCCAGGCAATCAACAAATACTATCAAGATGAAGGATATATCTTGGCTAAGGTTGTAGATGTTACGATTAAAGAAAGTGACAAGTTATATATTACTATTAACGAAGGTGAATTAAATAAAATAATAATCAATACTGATGGTGAAACTAAAGATTATGTAGTTAGAAGAGAATTATCTATGGAACCTGGACAAGTATTTAATGTTAATCAAATGTGGAATGATTTGAGAAATATTTATAACCTAGGGTATTTTAAAGATGTAAAACCTCAGTTTAAGCCTGTAGAAGGAGAGTCTCAGTCAGCGAACTTGGTGATTAATCTTAAAGAAGCTAAAACAGGAACCTTCAGTGTAGGTGGAGGATATAGTTCATCTTCTGGGATGACAGGACTTATTAATATAGAAAAGGATAACTTATTTGGTACAGGTAAAAGAGTTAAGTTAAATTGGGAGTTTGGAGGAAAACAGAATTTATATGAGATCGGTTTTTATGAACCTTGGGCTTTTGGAACTGAAACAAGTTTAAATTTCAATTTGTATAATAGAACTGAAGAAGATAGTAATGATAATGATGTTAATGAAAAAGGAATAGATATTACAGCAGGTCATCCAATAACTGATAATACTAATGGTTATATTACTTTAAGTTATGACAATAGTGATTACTATGAAGAGATAAGTGATGGTTCTTTTGAAAAGGCTGATGAAAATACAAGAAGTATAACTTTAAAGACAATTCGTGATACTCGAGATAATTTCCTTAATCCTAAAGAAGGGGGACGTCAAGAGTTATCTATAGAAAAAGCAGGCTTTGGTGGTGACACTAATTTTGCTAAATATCAAACTGATTTACGTAAGTATATACCTGTTGGTAATGATGATAGTTTAGCTTTACGTCTTAAAGCAGGAGCTAGTAATGGTACTTTAGAAGATATCCATAAGTATCAATTAAGAGATGGTTTATTAGATGGTGTTCGTGGATATGATTCTGATTACTATAATAAGACTAAGTGGACTGATAAAAATGATAATGATAAAAGAGATCCAGGAGAAGTAGATTATGATCCAGAAGAAAGTGGATTTAAAGGAGATTCTTTATTATTGGCTAATATAGAATATAGGTTCGATATAGTTGAGAGTGTAACAGGAGTTGTATTTGCTGATGCTGGTCGAACTTTCCAAAATAACGACTTTAGTTTAAATGATTTGAATTATTCTGTAGGTGTAGGTGCTAGATTTAATACTCCTATAGGACAATTAGGATTAGATTATGGTTATGCCCCAGAAGGAGATGCTGATCATAATAGAAGCTTTAGCTTAAGAATTGGTAATACTTTCTAAAGGGAGGATATAGTTATAATGAAAAAGAAATTAATCTTTACTTTATTAGTTTTTAGTGTATTAGCTAGTGTATTTATGTTAAATAGACCTGTTGATGCAGAAGGTGATAAAGCTTCAAAGGTTGGATATGTAGATATGCAAAAGTTATTTGTTAATCATCCAGATAAAGCAGCTTCAGAGTCTAAATTAAATGAAGAAGCAAAAAGGATACAAAAGAAGGTAGAAGAAGAAGCTAAAAATATGACTAAAGAAGAACAACAGGAATTATTACAAAAATATGAACAATATCTTAAGGACTTAGAGCGGAAAGAGATATCTAAGATATTTGAAGATATTAATGATAAGATAAGAATAGTAGCTGAAGAAAATGGAATTAATGTAGTTGTAGATAAACCAGCAGTAATTTATGGAGGATATGATTTGACAGATGATGTTTTAAAGGTTATTAAAGATAATAAAACAGTAGAAGAAGACAAATAATGATTATAAAATTTTAGCTTATAAACTCAAGAAATAGTAGTAAAGACTACTATTTCTTGAGTTTAAATAAGATTAGAAAGTAGGTGTTCTTAGGTGTCTCGATATAGGTTAACCAGTATAGGTGTAGTTGTGGTTTTAATTGTTCTTTTAATAGCTCTTTTTACTGGAAATGTTGTTCAAGGCGAGAGACCTAAAATTAAATCTAAATCTAAAATTGGAATAGTTGATATGGATAGATTATTAGATAATCATCCTTTAACTAAACAAATTAAAGAAATAGATAAGAGTATTGCTAATTATAATTTAACTTTAAAAAATGAAGTTGAAAATTTGAATAATTTACAAAAGGATACCAAAGAATATTTGGGAGATTTTAATTCCCAGTTAAATAAGAGATTGGAATTAGTAAAAGATAATTCCATGAAGGAAATAGCAAATCGAAGAGAGAAATTAAATAATGATTTAAAAGAATATTATCAGCAACTTAAAGATAATATGAATAAAGATCTTATGTCTAAAAAAGAAGAGCTACAAAGTGAATTAAAAGATGAAATTCAAGCGATCAGTCAAAAATATGAAGAAAAAATATCTAATTATAAGGAAAGCTTAAATGATAAATATAATAATAAAATTATTAATTTGAAACTAAAATTAAAATTCAATAATCTATCGGAAGAAGAAAGAGATAAATACAAAAATGAATTGAAAAAATTATCTGTTGAAAAAGAAGAGAAATTATCTACTAAAGAAAGTTATTATAATCAAAAAATTCAAGATCTGATTAAGAAGAAAGAGGCTGAATTTAATAATAGTATGAAAGAATATCAGTCTAGTTTGCAACAAAAGGCAGAAGATTCCTATGCCAAAAAAGAAGAAGAGGCTAGAAGAGAGTTGAATAAATATTTAACTAGTGTAGAAGAAGGCTTAAAAGAGGATCTAAGTTCTAAGGAAGAAGAACTAAGAAGAGATATGGAAGAAAATTTAACTACAACCGAGAATAGATTGATTAGTAAAGTAAAAACTAAGATTAGTAGTTTAAAAGATGAAATAGAAAAATTAGAAAATACCAGAAAAGAACTTATCAATAATAGGTTAGAATCAATTGATAATATTATTAAGGATATTGCTGAAACTAGGAAGATTGACCTAGTTATAACAGATTATATTCAAAATGTAGATGGAATTGATTTAACAGAAAATGTATTAGAGGATATTGGATAGGGAGGTGAAGGTAATGAAAAAATTATTTATAATTTCTATCCTTCTAGTAGTTATTATAGCTTTATTAGTAGGTTGTGCCCAACCAGCTAAAGATCAGGCTGAAAAAGAAGAAAAAGTTTTAAGGGTTGGAGTTATTAATCAAGATAGAATTTGGACTGAAAGTGCCAAGGCAAAAGAATATCAAAGTGAATTAAATACTAAGATTGAAGGTATTCAAGATAGATATAAAGATGAATTAGAAAATCTAAGTGAGGAAGAACAAGTAAAGAAGCATGAAGAGGCCTATAAAGAAATAAATAATATCCAGACAGAATTAAAGGAAAAATTTAGGCAAGAGATTCAAAGCGTTGTTGAAGAGATAGCTAAAACTAAAAACTTAGATATTGTTTTAAATAAAGAAGATGTAAGATATGGAGGAATTGATCTAACAGATGAAGTAATTAAAAAGTTGAAATAATATAATAATATCAGTCCTGAAATAAGCTAAGGACTGATATTATTATACATAAATAAAATATTTATTTTAAGCATATTCTAATTAGAAATAATTTTGTATATATTATTAATAGTTGTGTTAATATTTACCAGGGGGAAAGAAAATGAAGAAGACATTAAAGGAAATGTTAAAATTTATAGAGGGTGAAATTCAAGGGGATGCAGAGACAGAGATATCAGGAGTTGGGGGAGTTGAGAATGTAAAGTCTAATGAGATCACCTTTGCTCAAAATAAAGAGTTTTTTAAATTAGCTGAAGCAAAAGCTGGAGCTATTATTGTTGGTAATGATTTAGCTGAGAGAATAGAAACATCTAAGCCCCTATTAATAGTTGATAATCCAAGGTTTTCTTTTGCTCAGATAGCTAGTTTATTTGTCTTTAAACCTTATCATTCTCAAGGAGTTAGTAAGAAAGCTTATATAGATGATAGTGTCAAATTAGGTAAAAATCTTTCTATCCATCCTAATGTAGTTATTGAAGCTGGAGCAGAAATTGGTGATAATGTTGTTTTAGGGCCAGGTGTATATATTGGACATAATGTTAAAATAGGAGAAGATAGCATATTACATCCTAATGTAGTGGTTGAATATGATTCTAAGCTAGGAAAGAGAGTTGAAGTTCACCCAAGTACAACGATAGGATGTGAAGGATATGGTTTTGAGATGGGGAAAGATGCTTATATAAAAGTTCCACAAATGGGAAATGTAATTATTCAAGATGATGTAGAAATAGGTGCCAATGTGACCATTGATAGGGCAGCAACTGGATCTACAATTATAGGCAAAGGAACAAAGATTGATAATTTAGTTCATATTGCTCATAATGTAGAGGTTGGAAGAAATTGTTTGATTATTGCTCAGGTTGGTATCGCAGGTAGTGCTAAGATAGGAAATAAAGTAACAATAGCAGGTAAGAGTGGAGTTGTAGGGCATATAACAGTTGGAGATAATACTACTTTAGCAGCTAATAGTGTCATTACTAACAATGTTTCTGCTAATTCATTTGTCTCTGGTTATCCTGCTCATGACCATCGTATGGAAAGAAGAATTAAAGCGTCTCGCAAAAAATTACCTGATTTAGTAAAGAAAGTTCGTAAATTAGAGAAGAAAGTAGAATTATTAGAATCTAAATTAAACAAGGAGGGTTAAATTTGAAAGCAAAGTTAATTGTTTTTTTATTAGTTTCTGTATTGTTAGTACCAAGTATAGTTAATGCAGGAAGCTTAGGGGCTAATAGTTTGATTACTATTCCTACAGCTGATACTTTGGATAGTTCAGAATTAAATTTAAACTATCAACACTTTGATAGCCTTGATTTTGTATTGACTAGTTATGGGTTAAGAGAAGGTGTAGAGTTAGGGGCAGCAGTTATATCTATTGATGGTGCTGATGACGACAATGAAGTCTATCCTATGGTAAAGGTTAATTTATTTAAGGAAAATAATAACTATCAACCTGAAGTTTCTTTAGGGGTAATAGATGATAGCCTTTATTTGGTTGCAAGCAAGTCAATTAGTCCTTATGGATTTAGAGCACATGTTGGAATAGCAGATGATAATGAGATTACTGATAAAGCTTTTGTTGGTTTGAGTAAAGTATTAAATCCAGTATCTATTTCAACTGGTGATAATGAGATTAGCATTCCAACAACAACTTTGATGGCAGAATATAATGATCAATTAAATCTTGGAGTTGATTTTGCTTTTTCTTCTGGTGTTTCAGTAAATCTTGGTGTTTTAGATATGGATGATTTTACTTTTGGTTTAGGATTTAAGAACAGATTTTAAATATAGAAGCTCTTAACTGTTAACAGTTAAGAGCTTTTTTATTTAGCATAAATATCCCTAAATAGAATGGATTAATTGAATTTTTATGGAATTAATGTTATAATTTTGGTATCTATAAATTGTAAAAGGGGATGGAAGGATGAGAAGATTAATTGAAATGGTACTGTTTTTGTTACTATGTTTTTCAATAGTTACTACTGCTCAAGCAAGCGATGAAGTTATTGATGTTTATGGTGGAATTAGTTATAACACCTATAGCTTTGATTATCATAATGATATGGTAGAACATACAAAAGATGATGATGATGGTATTAATCCAAGCAAGATAAAAGGAGATGAATCTTATTTTGCTGGTGCTAGATTTTGGCTTAATAATAATTTAGGCTTTGGTATTGAAGGGGAAGAGTTAGAAGCTAGTACCAATGCTTTGGCTTATGACAATAATGATGATGAAGTTCGCTATATTACTGGTAATGGGGTTTTTGAGGCTGAAACAACAGGTCTGATGGCTACAATTAATTATAGATTGCCCCAAGAGCTTTATAATGATAAAGTGATATTTATTTTAGGGATTGGTCAATATGACTCTGAGTATAAGGTTGCCAATGGTTTAATTACTGGAGAGGATAAGACTATTGGTGGTAAATTGGGCTTTGAAGGTGAGTATAGTATAACAGATAATCTGGCTCTTGTTGCTAGAGGGATGTATAGATATGCTAATACAGATGATGATAGTATTGCTTTTGAGGATCAGAGTCTATATGATAATCTTCCAGAAAACGGAGGAGATGCTTCTAAATTTGATACTCAAGAGGATTATGATAGATTAATAAATAATTTCAATCAGAGAAATATTGTAGATTTTAGTGGTTTTGAGGTTTCTTTAGCATTAAAGATTAGGTTTTAACTTTAAAAGATCATTAACTTGCAAGTTAATGATCTTTTTTTGAATTAAAGTATCTGCTATCGAGTATCTAATATTCATTAATTTGCTAGCAGGTGATTATCTTTGTCTGTTGAATATAGTAGTTAATAGAACTAAGGTTTAAAGCACTAATAATGGATATTATGATTAAGTCAGAGGTGAATATAATCAATGAATTTATTTCGGAGAATAACAACTACTCTAACTATTTTAAGCTTAACTTTAATTATAGCTGGATGTAGTAATATTTTGGATGATGATAGTGAGTTTAATGGGGTTCAAGGACATATCACGCTTTCTAATATTAAAATTGACAATTCAACGTCTATAACAAAGCAATTAACTCAAATAAGTAATGAGAAAATGATAAGAGGGATAGATAGTAGTTCCAAGCAAGAGTATGTTAAAGATGAAATTATAATTTCTTTTAAAGAATCAGCAGATATTAAGCAGATATTAAAGAAGTATAAACTAATTGAAAAGAAGAATATTGAAGAATTAAATACTAAGCTTTTGACTGGAGTAGGAACTAGAGATATTCAGAGACTAATTAAAGAGTTGAATCAGGAAGATACTATTCATTATGCAGAGTTAAATCGAAGAGTAAAATTGATGGCAGTTGAACCTAATGACCCAGGCTATATGAATCAAAAGTGGAATTACTCGGCAATTAGCTTACCAGAGGCTTGGGCTTTAAGCACTGGTAGTGCCAAGGTAACAGTAGCAGTAATAGATACAGGGATTGATTTAGAGCATCCTGATTTGAAAGGGCAATTAATTAATGGAATAGATATGGTAGGAGATGATGACGATGATTTTCCAGGACCTGATGATAAAAATGGGCATGGTACTCATGTAGCAGGAATTATTGGTGCTACAACTAATAATGATGAAGGGATAGCAGGTATTAATTGGAATATCAGTTTAATGCCTATAAAGGTATTACCTGCTTCAGGTAGAACAGGGAATATGGAAACAATTTCGGCAGGGATTGTTTGGGCAGTTAATCATGGGGCAGATATTATTAATTTAAGTTTGGGAGCTTCAGAAGCTTCTCAAATCTTAGAAGAAGCGATTGAGTATGCTTATAAGCATAATGTAACTGTAATTGCTGCATCGGGGAACTATTCCTCTGATGAATTATTATATCCAGCCCAATATACTCAGGTAATTGGGGTTGCTTCAATAGATTCTGATTTTCAATTATCTACGTTTTCTAATTATGGAGAAAATCTTGATTTTGTAGCTCCAGGAGAAGATATCTACTCTGCTTATATATCTAAATACTTCAGATATAAGTATGACTCAGGTACCTCTATGGCCGCTCCTCATGTAACAGGAGTTGCTGCCTTAATTTTAGCTAAGTTTAGAGCTGAAGGTGAAAATTTAACACCAGATCAGATAAAAGAAGAGTTAGTTTTGACGGCAGAGGATTTAGGAGAAAGTGGAAAGGATAATCAATATGGCTATGGTTTGATTAATGCTCATGCGGCTTTAGCTGGGGCTAAGATTACTCAGGCTAAAGTTTTTGCTGGGGAAAAACTTGCTTCCAAGATTAGATTAAAGAGTGACCTTGTTAAGGTAACAGATAATGGCCTTTATCAATTATCAAATGTTGAGAAAGGGAATTGGTATATATATTCCTGGATTGATTTAGACAAGCCAGGAGAAGAAGGCTATGATAAAATAGATGTAGGGGATTATTTTGGTAGAACTTCAAGTCAAGTAGGACTGGGGAGTAATACTAATTTTGAAATTAATTTAATTACTGATGAAAGCTTTGAAGAATTAGAGGTTAGAAATTAGATCTTGCTTTATAGGGTTATATCTTTCTTAGATATGAGAAAGAGTAACCTTGTTTTTTTCATATAGATATTCAAGTTTAAATTGAAACTTAATGGATGTATTGTGATATTTTAGCCTCTAGCTATTAGTATTATTTTTATAAGCTCTAAGCCAGCGGCTAGTAGCCAATAGCCAGTAGCTAAAACTACCTATAACGATATATTTAAATTTCATTCTAAGGCTGGAGATCTGTACAGATAGAAGTTAAAATTTAATGATAAGTTGCTAGCTATATTATTCTAATGCTGAAGATTTTCAAACTAAGATAAGGAGAATTGATTTATGAAGAAGCTTAAACTTTCTTTAGTAGATAAATACCTTATAATTGAATTTATTAAACCATTTATTTTTTTGATTATTGCTTTGACTATAATTATGATTAGTAGTTATTTATTTGAGTTAGCAGATTTAATTATTGTAAAGAAAGTTCCTGTTAATACTGTATTAAAATTATTATTATATAAGATACCTGATGTTATTGTACAAAGTTTTTCTATTGCTACTTTGTTCTCTACACTTCTATCTATGACACAGTTTGTTAAAAATAATGAATTTACAGCTTTGCGGATGGGCGGTATTTCTTTGCATCGTTTAATCATACCGGTTTTAATAATAGGAGTAATTATAAGTGGTTTAAATTATTTTATTAATGAAAAGGTAGTTCCTTGGACCAATCATGAAGCAGAGAATATAGTAAGAAAGACAATTTTGCAAAAAGGACTTCCTAATTTACAAGAGGGAGTATTTTTTCAGGTAGATAATAGGTATTTTTATATTGAGAATATTGATAATAAATCTGGGACTTTGACCAATATAGTACTTTATGAATTTGAAGAGGATAGTGAAGACGAGTTTCCAAGGGTTATTACTGCTAACAAAGGGTATTTTCAAAATAAAATTTGGTATTTGAGTAATGGGGTTATGCACGATTTTGATGAACAGGGGAATATGATTAGCCAATCAAATTTTAATGAACTTAAATTAAATATAAATGAAAAATTAAAGAATTTTTATGGTGAACAGAAGACTACTTCAGAGATGAGTAGGGATGAATTGAAGAAAGATATAACAATATTTCAGAAAAGTGGTTTGAGTGTTACCTCTTTATTAGTTGATTATCATCTTAAATTATCAAAAGTTTTTGCCTCACTTATTTTTATTTTATTGGGTATCCCTTTGAGTATCAAAACTAAAAAGGGGAAAGCTTTTGGCTTAATAATTAGTATTATAATTATCTTTATTTATTATGTTGCTATATCATTTTGTCGTTCTTTGGGCAGAAATGATCTATTAAATCCTTTAGTTGCCGCTTGGTTACCAAATTTAATTTTCTCTCTTTTAGGGCTATATTTAGTGTTTAAAGAGGAGTATTTTAAATTGAGATAGTTCTTTTTTACTTAAAAGATATTTTTTAAAACTGCAATAGTCTTTGAAAGGAATTTCTATTATTTTTTAAGAAATACAACTGTAGTTATATATTATTTACTTTATTAAATGGGGGAAAAAATGAAGATCTTAAAGATTATTGATAAATATTTAATTTTAGAGTTTGTGAAGCCCTTTTTATTTATGGTCTTTGCTTTGACAATTATTATGATTAGTGGATACTTATTTGAATTAACTGATTTTATCATAATTAAAGATATATCTACTAAGATTGTTGCTAAGTTATTATTATATAGAGTACCACAAGTTATGGTTAATAGTTTTGCTATGGCTGTATTATTTTCGACTTTGTTATCTTTAAGCCGTTTAGTTAAAGATAGTGAATTTACTGCCTTAAGAATGGCAGGGATAAATTTTTGGAGATTAATTGTTCCTTTGATTTTAATGTCTATCTTAGTTAGTGGAATAACCTATTTTATGAATGAGAGAATAGTCCCTTGGTCTAATACAAAATATCATAATATTATTAAATATTCTATTCATAAAAAGGAAGATCAAAAGTTACACAAAGATGTCTTATTTAAATGGGAAGAGAGATATGTTTATATAGGTGAGATAGATGATAGCAGTAAAGAGGCTAAACGGATTATTATATATGACAAATCTGCTGGGAAGAAGGATTTAATTACTGCTTCTTATGGTAGTGTAGAGAATAGTAGGCTATGGTTAGAGAATGCTTTGGTTTATAAATTAGGTGTAGATAATTATAGTAAGGGAGAAGAAAGAGTTAATAAATTGAAAATTAATATAGGTAAAGATATTAATAATTTTTATGATAAAGCTAAAAAGCCTAGTGAAATGAATCGAAAAGAATTAAGAGAAAGAATAGAACTGTTTAAGGCAAGTGGAATAGATACAAGTAAATTATTGGTTGAATATCATATTAATTTAGCTGAATCATTGGTCTGCTTAATTTTTGTGTTAGTAGGTGCACCTTTGAGTATCAAGTCTAATAAAGGTAGAATTTTTGGAATTATAGTTAGTTTAATTATTATATTTGTTTATTATGTTTTTCAGTCTATTAGTCGTTCTCTAGGTTTAAATGGTATATTATCACCAGTGGTTGCTGCTTGGCTACCTAATATTATTTTTGCTTTAGTAGGGACTTATTTAATTTTAAAAGAAGATTATATTAAACTTAAGTAAGGGAGTGAGTAGAATTAGAATAAATTTCATAAAAGTAGTTCTAATAATTTTATTACTCTTACTATTTACTCCTTATTCTTTTGCTCAAGCAAAGGAAGGTAATCTAAAGGCTGATAGAGTACAATATTATCGTTCTGAAGAGTTGATAATAGCAACAGGTAATGCTCGCTTAAAAGTTGATAAAGTTGATATTATGGCTGATAAGATGGAGATTGACCTAAGAACTAATAAATTAAAGGCGAATGGAAAAGTAACAGTTATAGGAGCTGATGGTGAGTTTAATAGTAAAGAGATAGAGTATGATCTCAAGACTAAGCAAGGAATATTTATTGAATCAGATGGAATAATTGTTAGTGAACACTCTAAAGATCCGATTCGTATAAAGAGTGAGCATACTGAACGTGATGCTGAGAAGACAGAAATGAAAGGTAATGAGTTTACTACTTGTGATCTTGATGAACCACATTATCATATAAGTTCTACAACTATTACAGTTTATCCAGGAGATAAAATAATTGCTTATAATGCTGTACTTTGGGAGTTTAATGGCAATATTCCTATTATGTATTTACCGATAATAGTTTATTCTCTAAAAGATGACCAACAAGCCTTACAGTCTCAAATAGGTCATAATAAGGTTAGAGGATGGTTTATTAAAAATACATACAATTATAAGATTGGTTCTGGTTATGATAACTTCTTAGGAAGATTAGAAGGTGATTTTGGACAGCTATACCTTGATTATTATACTAAAACAGGTTTTGCTGGTGGTTTTAAGCATTATTTCCGTACTGATAAAAATGATAGTGAATATCTTTACTTTTATTTAGATGGAGATGAGAGAAATAAAGAGGATAGTCCATGGGTTACTTTAGAGTATGATAGGTATTTAGATTTAGATGATTTACAGAGGGATTATACTATTGGATATAGAAATTATTATGGGAGTGATAACTTATCTAGTCCTGAGAAAGGGACTGTAGTTAATATAGATTTTGATCAAGATTTAACTCTTGATAATTGGGAAAATGATTTAGAAATTTATTATGATCGAGATAAGTATTATAAGAATAAATTAAGTTTAGATATAGGTTTTGATAACATAACAGAGGATCGTACTGACCTAGATTTAGAGTTAGATTTAGATTATGATTTAAAGGAGAAGGAGACTAGCCGAAGTGATAAGTATGGACTTGAAATTGATCTTGATAAGGAATTTTATAATGAAGAGTTGAATAAATATGATGATTTAGAATTTGATTTTGATTATGATTTGACAGATAAAGATCAAGGAAAGAAAATAGAGTATAATCCAATTATAGAGTATAAAAAGTATTTAACTAAAGATATAGAATTAACTTATAATTGGGAGTATACAAATAAAGAAAATAAGATCTCTGATACTAAGTCTTGGTACTATGATACTAGTTTAGAATTAGAAGGTGATTATAGTGCTTATGACTGGACTCTTACAACTAGTCTTGACAGAGATTATAAAGAAATAAAAGAATATTATTTGCCTAAATTAGATATTGGAATTGATCCAGGTCGGATTTGGGATGGGAGTTACTGGGATAATTTAGATATTAATCTAGGTGCAGTTAATAAACACCATAAGAGCTGGGAAGATAAGAAACAAAGGTATTATTATAAATTAGACTATAGTGATTACTTTAAAATTAGTAGAAAGAATAGAATTAATTATACAGAAACCTATGAACAGAACAGATATAGCGATGATTATCAATCATGGTATCATAGAAGTAGAATATACTTTACTACAGATATATCTAAGGGTTGGAGTAATAAATTAACCCATACGTATCAGATGGCAGCTGGTGAGGTTCCTGTTGGCTTTACTAAGAATAAAGATGAAGAGCATAAAATAGAAGAGAAGTTGAGCTGGAGAAGAGGTAGCAGTGATTTTTATATTGAAACTGGGTATAATATACTAGAACAAGAGTATGATGATCTTGATACTAAGCTAGATTATCATTTTAATAAGTATTCTACTTTGGAAATGGTTAGTAGCTATGATTTGAATAAGAATCAATTTGAGGATTTTGCTACTAAGTATAAATATGAACATGGTAACTTAGAATATAAAACTGGACTTAGGGCATATTTTAATCAAGGAGAAGTAGATAAGATAAGGTATGATAACGATTTGGATTGGACCTTTGGAAAGCAGGATTATGAATGGAAGATAGAATTACAAAGTAGTTATAATAGTAAAACAAAAGAGTTTGATACTGCTAATATAATGATAGAGAAGATGCTGCATTGTCGTAAGATTACCTTGGCTTACGATCATATTAAGGGAGAAACATGGTTTGAATATCAGATTTTAGCCTTTCCTCAGGCTGGAGTTAATTTTGGTAGTAGTAAAGATGAAGGAATGTTATATGATGAGGATTTAGGAGGTATTTTAGATGAATAAAAGTAAAATATTATTAGTTGGGATATCTATATTGATCATATCTGGATTATGCTTTCTCTATTTTTCAGGTGATGAAAGTACAACTAAGGAAATTCCTAATTATCAGTATCAAATAGATGATTCTAGAGTGGTAACCTATGATGCTGGAGATAAAAGATGGGATATTACCGCTTTAGAGATTTTAGTTCCTAAATCAGAAGAAGAGAAAAGTAAGAAAGTTATTTTAAGTGATATACAAAAAGGACAGTTATTTAAAAATAATAAGGCTAAATATGATCTAGATGCTGAAAAGATAATATACTTTAAAGAGAAGAAAGACATAACGCTTAAAGGTAATATTAAATTAAAAGAAATTAGCGGGGAAGAAATTGAGACAGAAGAGCTTGATTGGATTGATAAAAGAAAAGAGTTTGTTTCTAAGGCAGATGTAAATGTTAAATTTAAAGATGGAAATTTATTTGCTAAAAAGATGAGAATGGATGTAGAGAATAATATTATAGATTTTTCTGGAGAAGTAGAGATGGAATTTGATCTAAAAGGGGATGGCAATGATGAAAAATAGAGTATTCATATTGCTCATGCTCTTAGTTATATTTTCTTGTTCTGTACAAACAGAGAGAGTTAAAGCTAAGGCAGAAGATAAAATACAGAGTGAGATTAAAGAGGAAGTTAAAGAAAAAATAGAAGATGGAGTAAAGGAAGAGATAGAAGATCAAGTAGAAAATAAGCTAAAAGAAGAAGCAGAAAAGCAGCCAAAAGATAAAGTAAAGAATACTTTGCAAAGCAAGGTCAAAAATAAAGTAGATACAGAAAATAAAGAAGAAGAAAGAGCTAAATTAACAGCAAATAGAATTCGTTATAAAAAGGATGAGAATTTATATCTTGCTTATAATAATGTACATCTCGATTATGATAGTAACAAAGTTGATTCTGATAAATTAAAGTTAGATCGAAACGAAAATATTGCAGATTTTAGTGGGAATGTATATTTACAAAGAGGACAAGGGGATGAAATCTATAGTAATAAGTTAAAATTAGATCTAGATAGAGATATCTTAGTTGCTAAAGAGGATGTTAAGTTAGATTCTACTAAAAAAGATAAACCACTAGATTTAACTAGTCAGTATTTAAAAATCTGGACTGATACTAATGATATGTTAGCTAAAGATGATGTTTTAGTTGATTATGATGGGCAACATATTAAAGGGCAAAGGTTAGATTATAATGATGAGAAAGAAGAGATGGTGGTTAGTAAAGAGGTAGAGTTGAAGGAGGATGGTCAAATACTGACCAGTGATAAAGTTACTATATACATTGAAGAGGGAGATTTTGATGCCCTTGGAAATGTTGAAATGGAGTTTGATATTGATTAATAATTTATTAATTTACTTTTATTCTAAAAAAGAGGTTAGGAAATCCTAACCTCTTTTTTATGTGTGCCTCGTAGATTTAGTAAACAGTAGGTGAAAATCCTATCCATGCTGTTTTCGCCAGTACGGTGTGTGAAATCAACAGTAGTAGGGTGTCTACCGTGAGGTAGAATCTGAAGAGTTTGAGATGAGCAATCAGTCCGGAACAATATGTGAACCAGAGGTGGCATTTAGCTTTGGCGACCCGCCATAAAAACGGGGAAGTCCAATGTTAGCTTGGGGCTCTGTACAAAGGAGAGACAGGTAGCGCTGGTAAATACGTGTAACTGGAAGTGCCCATGTTAGAAAACTAGGTGTGATTAGGGTCGGAATGATTGTAGGGTTTACGTAATTGACCGAGGGAATCTCTAATATAATTCTTTATAGAAATCTATAGAGATAAGTGATGGTATAACTCCAACAGGAAAGCCAGAGTGATGATATATTAGAGTTCAGAAGATATCATAGTAGTGAGAAAAAAAATCAACGAAAGTTGATTATAGCGAAGGATATCTAGGTTATTGAAGTTTAAGATTTGATTACTAATGATATCTTAATTTTGAGTGG
>NZ_KB900617.1:1022004-1099923 GCF_000379025.1 Orenia marismortui DSM 5156 | reverse complement strand
CAACAAGCAGTGAGGCAAGTACTAGAAATATACTTTGAGCGAGAATTTTGTGAATGTTCCTTTGGTTTCAGACCTAATAGGTCTGCTCACGATGCGATAGAAAAGATAGAGAAATATAAAGAACAAGGTTACTACTGGGTGGTAGACGCAGACATTAAATCTTATTTTGATACTATAGACCATGAGTTATTAATGGATTTTATAGCGGAATATATAAGTGATGGTTGGGTATTAGATATTATCAGGTCATGGCTGACAATTGGAGTTATGACTGAAGAAGGTAGAGAAGAAACTAGAGAAGGGACACCTCAAGGAGGTGTCATCTCTCCTCTATTAGCTAATATCTATTTACATTACTTTGATAAGAAAATGACTCGTCGAGGTTACAAAATAGTCCGCTTTGCTGACGACTTTGTAATCTTAACTAAAAATAAGCGCAAAGCAAAGAGAGCGTTAAAAGTTACCCGTAAAATTATAGAGGATGAATTGAAGTTGAAACTTCATCCTCGTAAGACGGTAGTAACTAACTTTTATGATGGATTTGAATTTCTAGGATTCAAATTTCACCATTCTGAATACAAGAGACCTAAAGATAAAGCAATAACAAAATTCAAAAACAAAGTAAGAAAGATTACTAGAAGAACTAGACCTTTTCCTGTAGAAGTAATAATTGCAAAATTAAATCCAGTTTTGAGAGGTTGGGGTAACTATTTCAAGATAGGAAATGTGAAGACTTTGTTTACGAGGTTGGATAAATGGATTAGAATGAGAATGCGTTCGTTTATCGAAAAGAAAAAGGCGATAATGTATCAAAATTATCGCTTTTCAAATAGTTATCTAAGAGATAAAGGACTTCAATCATTACTTACTGATGTGCTCTAATTAAGGGTAAAATATACATCTATGGTAACATAGAGTCGAAGACTTACTCTCTGATAAGGAGCACCAATAACCGAAAGCTGTATACGGGAAAACCGTACGTACAGTTTGACAAGGGGTCCCAGCCGTGAGGCTGGTCCTACTTTATTATTTAGTCATAATCTATGCAAGATTGAGAAGATATTACTTTTTTGCTATAATGATTTTAGAAAATAAATTTTCTATGTATTAAATTTATAATAAATGCTAAAATATTGAATAATATAAATGATGAAATAAAAATTTATTATATTATTAACTATTGATAGACAAATTTAAGAGTAGTTTAGCTCAAATTTAAAAATTAATATAATTTGTTTTTAAATAATTAAATTGATTTAATAGTTTAGTTTACTATTCCTTATTATCAATGGTATAATAAGTAGAAATAGGAGTGAAAAAGATGTTTCTCCTAAGGTCAATTTTTTTTAAAGATATAGTTATTCTGGTAGTAATCACTGTTCTTATTATTTCTTTAGTATCGATTGTGATAGGTTATTTAGCAGATTATTATTTTGGTGATACTATAGGAGGTTTATTTGGAGAATATGGAGAATATGATTTTGCATTAATTTTAGGTGAGGAAGCTAAGGAAAGAGCCTATGAAGAGATTAAAGATATTATAGATTCTAAATTTCCTGGGTCTGAATTAGTTTTAGGGATAGAAATATTGGGTAAGACTAATTTTTTTATTAAATTAGATTCTGAATATAGAAGTAGAGAAAATTATATTAATATTGATGATAAATACTTTAAAAATATAACTGGATTAAATAGTATTAGTGTTATGACTGAGCCTCGAATAACAATTGCTGGTTTAAGAAGTGAAGTTAGAACTTTAATTGAACCGCAGATAAATGATTTGTCAGGAGTTGAATTCACATTTCCAGATGGTGATAAATTAGAAGTTATTATAGAGAGCCCTGATATGCTTGATAATGTATCCAAAAGGATCAATGATATCTTAGTTAAATACCAGGTTTTATCTGTTCGCTTGCCAATTACCCAACAGGAAGATGAAATAATAGATTTAGGCGATCAGTTGGTAGCGAAACTGAGAAATAAATATAAAATTTCTATTAAGAATATTACAACGGTAGGGTTAACAGATATGGAATCGTTGGTTAAAACAATGACTGAGATGAAAAAGTTTTTAGATAGCTATGCAACTAAAGTAACTATAGATTTAGAAGATGGTATTATTGTTAAAGAAGGCGATAGATTTGCCGTTCCAGTAGCAGCTAAAGAGCAGGTTATCTTAAGAGTTGTTGAAGTAAATAGTTCTTTAGCTAAGGCTATTGTAGAAAAAGGTGATAGTAGGGATATACTAGGTAATAAAGCTTATAATTTTACCAAAGATAAATTAGGTGATGTGGTAGGGCAAATTAAAGTCAATAATCCTCGCCAAGATTTAGCTTATGCTGTTACAGAAACTACGAAATTACTACCTAGATTAGATGAGGCCTTCAAAACCTCTAAACTGACTATAGAGAAGGTAGTAAATGCTTTGACTACCTTTCAAGATTTAGAAGGGTCTATCTTTGAATTAAAAGGTTTAAGTCAGCAATTAAGTGTTTATAAAGATGATATAGATAAAGTGGATCTGAGTAGTTTACAAGAAGCCGTTAATAGGTTGAACAAGCTTTTAACTAGATTAGTAAAAGTTGTAGAACAGCTAAACTTTATTAGAGAGATGTTAGAAGAATTCAATCTAAAACTACAAGGTATAGCTAAAGAAGTAAGTAAACGAAGGGTTGAAATATCTTCTGCGAACTTTTATCGTAGTGATTTAGCCGAATTAGAGATAACAATTATAGATTTTGCTCAACGGGTCAATTCGAATACAAAGGAGATTATAGATTATATTAATCAATATAATCCGATCTTAGAAGGACTTATTAAATGGCAAAAAGATGTATCCTCTTTTAACTTATTTATTAATCAAGTTAGCCAAGTAGATAAAAAAGAGGTTAAGGATAAATTAGAACAGATTAGTAATAAAGATCTGGTTTATAAAATAGGTGAAATAAATGAAGAAGATATACAGAAAAATATGTTGAAGTTACAGGATCAATTATTAGGAATAAGAAAGATAGATTTGGAAAGTATTATTAGTGAAGTAGAATATATTGAAAGATCTTTACCAAAACTAAAAGATGAAGAGATTACTGATACGATTGATTTGATTGATAAACATATTCAAGGTCAAGTTATTCCTGGTAGTGAGATTTCTCTTTTGTTGCCTGCTAAGGGAATTAATATTAGTCCAATTAAGGGCCAAATTCAAGAATTTATGTCGAATAAGGTGAGTATTTATACATCTCAAGCTGGAGTTCTTAGCCCTAACTTAAGAGGGCAGCTCTATCAAATTTTAGGTGAGGTAAGAACTTTATTAACAGCTGTAACTGCTATAATTCTTAGTTTCTTTTCTTTATTTTTTGATCAAACCTTAATTATTAATTCATTAAGGTTAAAGCAAGAGGATTTTGATATTGTTTGGTATAAAAATGAATCATTTTATTATGGATTATTAACAGGGTCTTTAATTTTAGGAAGCTCCTTTTACCTAAGTGGAGCTAAAATTCCTTATTTACCATCATATTTTGGATTTGTATTGGGTGCTATATTAGGGATTGTTGCAGTTTCTAAAGCTGAAGTTATGAATAAAATTGCAGAAGAAGAGTTTAAAGCAGGTCAAGCTCTAGGTTTTAGTTATACGGAGATTATGCGAGAAATTATTATTCCTTCTGGTAAGCCTGGGATATTAAAGTTACTAAATAGTCGAAAAACTTATTTTTAAGTGGAGGAGCAATGTTAGAAGTCAAAAATTTAAGAAAAAGTTATGGTCCTAAAGAAGTTTTAAAAGGAGTAAATTTTAAAATTCCTAAAGGGAAAACTGTAGCTATTATGGGACCAAGTGGATGTGGAAAATCTACTACAATCAGATGTTTAAATCGTTTAACTCAGCCTGATGCTGGTCAAATTTTATTTAAGGGAATTCCAATCTTAGAACTTTCAGAAGAGCGATTATTGGATTGGCGTAGAGAAGTTGGTTTTGTCTTTCAGAAATTTAATTTAATTGAACGTTTGACAGTAATAGAGAATGTAATTTTACCTTTGATTAAAACAGGCATTTCAATTGATAAATTAAGAGACAAGGCTATTAATTTACTTAAGAAAGTAAGATTATCCGATGAAATTAATAGTTATCCTAAGAATTTAAGTGGAGGTCAAAAGCAAAGAGTGGGAATTGCTAGAGCCTTAGTAATAGAACCAAGTTTGATGTTATTAGATGAACCTACAGCTTCTTTAGACCCTATATTGGTAAAAGAGGTTTTAGAAGTAATAGAAGATTTAACTAGAGACAAAGATAAGATAGTAATTATTGTAACCCATGAAGTCTCATTTGCTTTAAGAATAGCAGATATCATCTTATTAATGGACAAGGGAAGGGTAGTTGAGACAGGTACTCCTCAATCTATCTTTGCTAATCCTCAATCAGAAGTAGGGAGAAGGTATAAAGATTTATTAGATTATTATTAGTACTAAAATAAATATTTTGGGGATTATAACTGCTTTATATAAGTATAATAGTAAATAAAACTAATAATTAGAGGATTTAATTCTTTAAAATGCAGGAGAATTATTCTTTTTATTGAAATAATAAAAGGTTTGAAAAAGGAGGTAGCAGTTTGGAGAGAAAGCAAAAGACTATAAAAAACGAATTTACTTATACAGGAATTGGACTTCATACAGGAAAAAATGTTACAATTACTTGTAAACCTTTAGGTGTTAATCAAGGGATTAAATTTAAAAGAATTGATTTAGAAGATCCATTAGAAATAGAGGCGATTATTTCTAATGTTACAACTACACAAAGGTGTACTACTATAGGTGTAGATAAATATGATGTTAATACTATTGAACATATTATGTCTGCTCTTAATGCATTAAAAATTGATAACATATTAATTGAAATAGATGCTGATGAGCCTCCTGTTACTGATGGTAGTGGCAAAATATTTTTTGATATATTAAAAGAGGCAGGAATTGAAGAACAAGAGGCTACTAAAAAGATCCACAAGATAAAAGAGCCTATTTATGTTAAAGAAGGTGATCAATCTTTAGTAGTTTTGCCAGATGATGAGTTAAGAATTAGTTATACCTTTGTAAGTAATCATCCTGGCTTACATGATCAGTTTGCAGAATTTGTTATTAATGAAGAGACTTATTATAATGAGATTGCTTCAGCTAGAACCTTTGGTTTTGATCATGAGATTGAAAGTTTAAAAGAGATGGGTCTAGCTTTAGGTGGTAGTTTAGAGAATGCAGTTTTAGTTGGAGAAGATGGACCAATTAATGAATTGAGATTCTCTAATGAACTTGTAAGACATAAAATTCTAGATATTATAGGAGATATTAAATTAGCGCCCGAATTTACAGGTCATATTATTGCTATTAGATCTGGGCATAAGTTGAATTCTATTTTATCTAAGAAGTTAAAAGAGTACTTAAATTAAAGGGGGAATTTAGATGATGGATATTAATCAAATTAAGGAGATTTTACCACACAGGTATCCTTTCTTATTGGTAGATAAAATTTTAGAGGTAAAGGCTGGAGAAAAAGTTGTTGGCTTAAAGAATGTAACGGCTAATGAGGAGTTTTTTAATGGCCATTTTCCAGGTCATCCTATTATGCCAGGAGTATTAATTGTAGAAGCAATGGCTCAAGTAGCAGGAGTAGGCTTATTAACTACAGTAGATAATCCAGAAGAGAAGGTACCATATTTTGCACGTATAGAGGATGCTAGATTTAAGAAACCAGTAAAACCGGGAGATCAATTGATTATTGAAGTGAATGTGGCTAAATTAAGAAGAGGCATTGGAAAAGTAGAGGCTAAGGCTATGGTAGATGAAGAAGTTGTAACAGAGGCTATTTTGACTTGCGCAATTCAAGATAAGTAATAAACTATAAGATTTGAAGGGGGGAGCAAGTTGAAAGATACAAAGAAAAATAACGTATTACATTTAAATAAAAAGATTCATAAGACAGCTATTGTTCACTCTGGTGCTAAACTAGGCCAGAATGTGGAAGTTGGCCCTTATGCTATTATTGGAGAAAATGTTGAAATTGGTGATGGTACTAGTGTCGGTTCTCATTCAGTTATTAAAGGGTGGACAAAAATAGGTAAGAACAATAGGATATTTAGTAGTGTATCAATTGGACAAGAACCTCAAGACCTGAAGTTTGATGGGGAAAAGAGTTTTGTAGAAATTGGAGATAACAATACTATTCGGGAGTTTGCTACTATTCATAGAGGAACAGAAGATGGTGGTGGATTAACTAAAGTAGGAGATAATAACTTAATAATGGCTTATTGTCATATTGCTCATGATTGTCATTTGGGTAACCATATAATCATGTCTAATGCAGCTACTTTAGCAGGCCATGTTATTGTTGAAGATTCAGCAGTAATTAGTGGTTTAACTGGTATACATCAATTTGTTCGTATAGGTAAGATGGCTATGGTAGGAGGAGGATCTAAGGTTGTAAAGGATGTACCTCCATATGTAATAGTAGATGGTCATCCTGCTAGTGTTAAAGGAATAAACATTGTTGGTTTAAGAAGAAATGGTATCAGTCCAGAATTAAGAAGACAAGTTAAAGAAGCTTATAAAGTATTATATAGATCTAATCTAAATATTTCTCAAGCTATTGAGAAAATGGATCAAGAGTTAGATGGAAATCCTTTAGTTGAACATTTCCTAAGATTCTTAAGAAATGCTCAAAGAGGAATATGTAGATAATAGATTACTATTTTATTATAAGCTGAAAACTAATATTAATGCTTATATAGGAGGGAATTATGGCTAAAATAGGATTGTTAGCTGGTAATGGTAATCTTCCTGTAATATTTTCTCAGGTTGCTGTTTCCCAAGGGCATGAAGTTGTTTGTATTACTGTTACTCCAGAGGCTGAAATTAATAAATTAGAAGATATAGTCGATAAATTATATCAGATTAATGTAGGTCAATTAGATAAGTTAATAACTACGTTAAAATCTGAAAAGATAATAGATTTAGTAATGTTAGGTAAGGTTACAAAGGAATTATTATATCAAGGTGTAGAGCTTGATCAGAGATTTATGCAATTATTGGCTAATTTAGAAGAGAAGAATGATGATGCAATTATGTTAGCTATTGTTCAAGAATTAGGGCAGGCTGGTATTAAAATTAGCAACCAAACTAAATATATAGAGGACTTATTGCCACAAGAAGGTACTCTAACTCAGATAAAACCTGATGAAGAGACATTAGCTGATATGAAATATGGATTTAAGATGGCTAAAGAGATTGGACGTTTAGACATTGGGCAGACTGTAGTAGTGAAAGACAAGGCTATTATGGCAGTAGAAGCTATAGAAGGAACTGATGAAGCTATCTTACGTGGTGGAAAGCTAGGTAGAGGGGAAGTTGTAGTAGCTAAAGTAAGTAAACCTCAACAGGATTTGAGATTTGATATACCAGCTGTTGGGCTTGATACTTTAGATAAATTAATTGAGGTAAATGCTAAAGGGTTGGTTATCGAAGCCAATAAAACCTTTATTGTGAATCAAGAAGAATTTATTAAAGAAGCAGAAAAAGCTCAGATTCCAATTGTAGTAATGAAATAATTATTAGTTGATAATTAATAATTAAAAGTAAAGAATATAGATACACAATCCCAAAATAAAATTTATTTTTGGTGCGAATTTATACGGGTTGGTAATAATTAATAGCTAGTAGCTAGAAGTTGTGTTTTAGGTGTCTTAATTTTTGGCTAATAAGTTATTTGATTTTTAATTATAAATTGTTAACTATCAATTATCAATTGATTTATAAGGGTAGGTGATAAGATGCCGAAAATAATGATTGTTGCTGGGGAAGTTTCTGGAGATATGCATGCTGCTAAAGTAGTCAAAGAGATAAAGCAGATTAGATCAGATCTTAAATTTATTGGTATGGGCGGTTCTAGAATGAGGGCAGCAGGAGTGGAAATTATTTATGATCCTACTAAGTTAAGTACAATTGGATTTGTTGAAGCTATAAAACATTTAAGACTAATGTTTAAAGTTTTAAATAAATTAGATAGAGCTATGAAAGAAGAAGAGCCAGATGTGATCTTATTAGTGGATTACTCTGGCTTTAATATGAAGGTGGCTAAATTGGCTCAAAAGAGAAATATTCCAATAGTAAACTATTTTGCTCCATCAGCATGGGTTTGGGGTAAGTGGAGAGCCAAAAAGATGGCAAAACGTGGTGCTACTATTGCTTCAGTTTTTCCTATGGAAGAGAAAGTTTATCGTGAAGCTGGGGCAGATGTCAAATTTGTTGGACATCCAATCTTAGATTTAGTAGAGCCGGAACTATCTTCTACAGAGTTTAAAGATAAATATAATCTATCATTTGCTGTTCCAACTATTGGATTATTACCAGGTAGCCGTCAGCAAGAGGTTGAAGGTTTGCTTGAGCCTATGTTAGAGGCAAGTCAACAAATAAAGAATAAATATCCCCAAGCAGAATTTTTGTTACCTTTAGCTGATAGTGTATTTAGAAAGGATATTGAAAAGAAGTTAGATAAATATGAGCTTGAGATAAATATTATTGATGGTCATTCCTATGAAGTAATGAATATTGCAGATTTATTACTAGTTGCTTCAGGTACTGCCACATTGGAGGCTACTTGTTTTCAAACCCCTATGGTGATAATTTACAAAACATCTAGAACAACTTATTGGCTAGGTAAAATGTTAGTGAAACAATCTTATATAGGGTTGCCAAATATTATAGCTGAAGATAAGATAGTTCCTGAGTTATTACAAGGTGAAGTAACAGGAGAGAATTTAGCTGAAGAAGCATTAGCTATTTTAAGTTCTGAAGCAAGAAAAGATAAGATTAAGAATGCTTTAAATGAAGTAATAATTAAGTTAGGAGAAGAAGGAGCAACAACAAGAGTAGCTAAACTGGTTCTAGAAATAGGAGGTATTATATGAAATGGAACTTGCTAAACGGGTATTAAAGTATTTAAAGCCTTATAAGGGAAGGTTAACTACAGCAGTTATTTCTATGCTGTTAAACGGATTCCTAACTATATTTTTCTTTGATAGATTTCAAAAATTAATGGATGCAATTATTGTAGGACTTTATGAAGGTGAAACTACCATCAAACAACTTAATTTAATGATTATGGGAATCTTCTTTATCTTCTTCTTTAGAGCTATTGTTCAGTATGGTGAGAAGTATTTAACTGCTTATATCTCTCAGAACGCTATTAGAAATTTAAGAGATGATCTCTATGAACATTTACAGAGACTTTCTTTAGATTTTTATGCTGAAAATAAGACTGGGGAGATTATGTCTAGAGTAACTAATGATGTTGGAATTCTACAAGGTGCAATTGTTTCTGGTGCTATTGGCGTCTTTAGTTTGTTCTTCCAACTGACTTTAGGTCTAGGTAAGTTGTTTTATGATAACTGGCGATTGACCTTATTATCTTTAATTTTATTTCCTTTGATTGGTTATACAATTGATAAATTTAATAAAAGAATTCGGAAGGTCAGTAAGAGAGCACAAGTTAAAGTTGCTGATGTTTCAGATATTTTACAAGAAACAATTAGTGGTATCAGAGTAGTAAAGTCCTTTGGTAGGGAAGATTATGAATATAAGAGATTTAGCAAAGAGAATTATGCTAATTTTCGTGCTAATATGAAAAATTCACAATTAAATGCTACTTTAACCCCAATTACAGAATTTTTAGCCTCTATATCATTTATTATTATTCTTTGGTATGGTGGTGGTGAAGTTATGAAAGCTAAGATGAGTCCTGGAGAATTAACAGGATTTTTTACTTTATTATTATACATTACAAACCCATTAAAATCCTTAACTCGCTTATCAGGTACTATTCAACGTGCCTTAGCAGCTGCTGAGAGAATTTTTGAAATTATTGATATTAATCCTACCATTAAAGATAAAGAAGAAGCTCAAGATATAGATAGAGTAGACGGATATATTGATTTTAAAGATATTACTTTTAGTTATAATGAAGATGAATTAGCATTGGATAATATTAATTTAGGAGTTGAACCAGGTCAGATGGTTGCTTTAGTAGGTGCAAGTGGTGCTGGTAAGTCTACCTTAGTGAATATGATTCCAAGATTTTATGATCCAAATGAAGGGATTATAACTTTAGATGGAATTGATATTAGAGATATTAAGTTAGATTCATTACGTCAACAAATTGGTATTGTTCCTCAAGAAACATTATTATTTGGTGGTACAATTAAAGAGAATATTTTATATGGTAAATTGGATGCTAGTGATGAAGAAATTATTCAAGCAGCTAAAACAGCTAACGCCCATGATTTTATTCTAAAATTCCCTGATGGATATGATAGTAGTATTGGTGAAAGAGGTGCTGGATTATCAGGAGGACAGAAGCAGAGAATAGCTATAGCAAGAGCAGTTTTAAAGAATCCACAGATTTTAATTTTAGATGAAGCTACTTCTGCCTTAGATACTGAATCAGAGGCTTTAGTTCAAGAAGCTTTAGATAGACTAATGAAAAATAGAACTACTTTTGTTATTGCCCATAGATTATCAACTATTTTAGATGCAGATAAGATTGTTGTAATGGAAAAGGGAAAAATAGTTGAAAGTGGAACTCATGAAGAATTATTAACTAAAGATGGAGTTTATAAAAAATTGTATGAAATTCAGTTTAATAAGTAGGTGATATTTGTGAGGAAGGGGTTAAAGTACAAAGCAATCCCCCAAATAGCTCATTTGCTTCATTTGGCTACTACAGCTACACTAAGGTTAGAGGTAGAAAATGAAGATAAATTAGCAAGTATAAAAGAAGATGGTAAGTCAATTATCTTTGCTTTTTGGCATGGACAATTATGGTTACCAGCTTATCACTTTAGAAATAGAGGGTATATAGGACTTACTAGTAGAAGTCGTGATGGGGAATATATTACTAGAGCATTAAAAAAGCTTGGTTGGGAAATGGTAAGGGGTTCAACCTCTAAAGGAGGAGCACGCTCTTTATTAAAATTAATAAAGCAGATCAAGAAGGGTAAAGATATAGCTATTACTCCTGATGGTCCTCGAGGTCCAAGACGCCAAGCACAATCAGGTGTTATTTATTTAGCTCAAAAGACAAATAGTGTGATTGTGCCTGGTGGAGTTGCTTTTTCAAAAGAAAAAATATTTGATAGTTGGGATAAGTTTCAGTTGCCGATTCCTTTTTCTAAAGCAGCATTAGTTTATGGAGATACTATAGAGATAGATGAAGATAATTTAACAGATGAAAAGATAAATTATTATACTGAACTGCTTGGAAAGAAGATTAATCAGTCTGTCAAAACTGCTGAAGAAATGATAGGTGACAGATCATGAAATTAGAAGAATACTTATTAGATATTGTGGAGGGAAAGAAAAAAGGAATTATAGCTAAAATAATATTAGTATTATTAACAATATTATCTAGTTTATATAGAAGTATAATTATCTTAAGAAATAAACTATATAATTGGGATATTAAAAAGAGTAAACAATTAGATGCTAAGGTGATTAGTATAGGAAATATAACTGTAGGTGGTACAGGTAAGACACCTATAGTTCAGAAATTAGCTAGAACATTATCTGATAAAGGTTATAAAGTAGTAGTGTTAAATCGTGGTTATAAGGCCAAGTTTTCTGGTGAAGTAGGGGTTGTTTCCAATGGCAAAGAGATATTGATGTCTGCTGATGAAGCGGGTGATGAAGCTTATATGTTAGCAACTAGTTTGAAGGAGATTCCTATCATTATTGGATCTGATAGGGCTAAGACTGGTGAGTATGCTTGTGCTCAATTTGAGGCAGATTTTATTATCATGGATGATGCTTTTCAGCATCGTCAAGTAGCTAGAGATTATGATATTGTAGTTGTTGATGCTACTAATCCTTTTGATAATGGATATTTATTACCTCGAGGAAAGCTTAGAGAGCCTTTAAGTGGTTTAAAAAGAGGTCATTTCTTTTTATTGACTAAAGTAGACCAAGTTGGAGAAAATAAGTTAAAAGAAATTAAGAAAAAATTAATAAAGATTAATGCAGCAGCCGCTATAATTACAACTAAACATGAGCCAACTTATTTGCGTAATTTAACTAATCAGCAGCGTCAATCAATAGATTTAGCTAGTGAAAAGGTTTTGGCTGTTTCTGGAATAGGAAATCCTAAATCTTTTGAAGATACTTTAAAAAATTTAGGTGCTGATTTGGTAGATAAGATTAGATTTGCTGATCATCATGATTATACTAAAGAGGAAATTTTGCAAATTTTTACTCAAGCAAGTGAAAAGAATGTAGATAAGATAATTACAACTGAAAAAGATGCTGTTAGTATAGATGATGATTTAATAGAGGAAATTGGTTTAGAAAAGATAAATTTTGAAGTTTTAGGGATTGAGATTAAGATTATTGATTCCCAATATAAGTTTGATGAATTGATTGTTAAGTTGGAGGTGGCAAGATGAGTGTAGTAGCAATTATTCCAGCTCGATATGATTCAACTAGGTTGCCAGGAAAGCCTTTAAAAGATATCTGTGGTAAACCTATGATTCAACATGTTTATGAGAGGGTTAAAAGTAGTAATAATTTAAATAGAGTGATTGTAGCTACTGATGATCAAAGGATTTATGATCTGGTGGAATCTTTTGGTGGAGAGGTAAAAATGACTTCTAGAGAGCATCAAACAGGTACAGATCGTTTGGCAGAGGTAGCTCAAAGTCTATCTGCTGATATAATAGTTAATATTCAAGGGGATGAACCTTTAATTAATCCAGAGATGATTGATCAAGCTATAGAACCATTGTTAGAAGATCAATCAATAAAGATGGGGACTTTAAAGCACTTAATTACAGAAAAATCAGAGTTAGATAATCCTAATGTTGTTAAGGTAGTTAGTGATCAAAATAATTTTGCTATCTATTTTTCTAGGTCAGTAATTCCTTATCCTAGAAAAGAAAGTAAAGCAAAATATTATAAGCATATTGGGTTATATGTTTATCGTAGAGATTTTTTGTTGAAGTTTTCAGAAATGGAATCAACTGAATTAGAGAAAAAAGAATCTTTAGAACAGTTGCGTGTATTAGAAAATGGTTATAAGATTAAGGTAGTAGAGACAGACTATCAATCAATTGGTGTAGATACTGTAGAAGATCTAGAAAGAGTTAGAAAGATTAGTGGCAGGGGATAGATAATAGATAATAGATAATAGATAATAGATAATAGATAATAGATAATAGATAATAGATAATAGATAATAGATAATAGATAATAGATAATAGATAATAGATAATAGATAATAGATAATAGATAATAGATTGTTATTTTTTGGTTCTTAAAATAATTTAATACAGGAGGGGATAAAGGTGATGAAAGAAGTTAAAGTAAATGATAATGTTATTTTTGGGAATAATCGTCCTTTTGTTTTGATTGCTGGGCCTTGTGTAATAGAAGAAGAGGAAAGAGTATTGAGAATTGCTGAAAAGATAAAAGCGATTACAGATAGATTAGGAATCCCATATGTTTTTAAAAGTTCTTATGATAAAGCTAATCGTTCTTCAATTGATTCTTTTCGTGGTCCAGGCTTAGAGTCTGGTTTAGAGATTTTAAAAAAGGTAAAAGATAAATTTGGACTTCCTGTTATATCTGATGTACATACAGTAGAGCAAGCAAAGAGTGCAGCAGAGGTATTGGATATTATGCAGATTCCAGCCTTTTTATCTAGACAGACTGATTTATTGGTAGCAGCAGGAGAAACAGACAAAGTGATAAATGTTAAAAAAGGTCAATTTTTAGCACCTTGGGATATTGATCAAGTGGTAGCTAAAATTGAAAGCACAGGTAATGAAAAGATTTTATTAACAGAGCGTGGTGTATCATTTGGTTATAATAATTTAGTTGTAGATATGAGATCGCTACCTAGAATGAAAAAGACAGGATATCCTGTAGTTTTTGATGCTACTCATAGTGTACAGTTACCAGGTGGAGCAGGTGATTCTTCTGCAGGAGAGAGAGAATATGTTCCTTATCTAACTAGAGCTGCAGTAGGAGCAGGAATAGATGCCATCTTTATGGAAGTGCATGATGAACCAGAAGTAGCATTATGTGATGGTCCTAATATGGTACCATTAGATGAACTAGAGGAATTACTAATAAAAGCTAAAGCAATTGATGAAATTGTAAAAGAAAATTAGTGGTCACTAACTTAATGGCGAGGTTACCTCGCCTTAATTTTAATTAAGCAATTGGGGTGGATACAGATGAAAATAGGAAAGTTAGAGAGCGGTCAAATAAAAGAACAGGCTAGAGAGGTTTTGGAGATTGAAGCTGCGGCGATTAATAATTTAAAAGAATCTATTGATGATAACTTTATAGAAGTAGTCAAAGAAATATTAAGTTGTGAAGGTAGAGTAATTATGACTGGTATGGGTAAATCAGGGGTTATTGCTAAAAAATTAGCTGCAACATTGGCTAGCACTGGAACCCCATCCTTCTTCTTACACCCTGCTGAAGCAATACATGGTGATTTGGGTATGGTTACTAATCAAGATATTGTGATTGCAATGTCTAATAGTGGAGAGAGTGAAGAAATAACAAATATACTACCATTTATCAAAAGGATTGGTGCTAAAGTTATTGCTATGACCGGTGGATTATCTTCTACATTGGCTGAGAATTCCGATTATTTACTAAACACAGAAATAGAACAAGAAGCTTGTCCCCTGAATTTAGCCCCTACGGCTAGTACTACAGCTGCCTTAGCTTTGGGAGATGCTTTAGCGATAGCATTACTAAAAGCTAGAGATTTTAAACCGGAAGATTTTGCTCTTTATCATCCAGGTGGAAGTTTAGGAAGGAAACTATTGTTAACAGTTGATGATGTTTTGCATGTTAGAGAACGTAATCCAGTTGTAGATAAGAATACTACCTTAAAAGAAACTCTATTTAAAATGACTTCTTCTAGAATGGGTGCTGCTAATATTATTAACAGCCAGGGTGAACTAGTAGGTATTATTACTGATGGTGATATTAGACGTAAATTAGACCAAGGTTTTGATTTGCTTGCTAAAACAGCAGAAGAGATTATGACTAAAGATCCTACTCAAATAACTCCTGATAAACTAGCAGCAGAAGCCTTGAAAATTATGCAAGAAAAAGAGATTAGTGATCTCCCTGTTGTTGATGAAAATAAGATGCCACTAGGCTTAGTTAACTTTCAAGATTTATTAAAAGCAGGGGTTTTGTAGGGTTAAGTGGAGATAGGAGATAGGAGATAGGAGATAGGAGATAGGAGATAGGAGATAGGAGATAGGAGATAGGAGATAGGAGATAGGAGATAGGAGATAGGAGATAATAGATAATAGATAATAGATAATAGATAATAGATAATAGATAATAGATAATAGATAATAGATAATAGATAATAGATAATAGATAATAGATAATAGATAATAGGTAAATTATGTAAATCCTTCACTTTAATTGACAAAGGGTATTACTAAGCATTAGAATTAGTATAGGGAAAATTATAAATTTGTTCAATTTATCTATGATTTAATTAGTGGATACAGGAGATGATTAGTGTGGATGATATTTTAAAAGATAAAGCTGAAAAAATAAAATTATTTATTACTGATGTTGATGGTGTATTAACTGATGGCAGAATAGTTTTGGGTAACAATGGAGAAGAATTTAAGTTTTTTCATGTTCATGATGGTAAAGGGATTCAATTAGCTCATGAAGCAGGAATTAAAACAGCTATTATTACTGGTCGAGAATCTAAGTTGGTTCAACGTAGAGCTGATGAACTTAGTATTCAAGAGGTACATCAAAATATAAAAGATAAGATTAAGGTCTTCAACTCAATTTTAGAAAAGTATCAAGTTTCTGAAGATGAAGTGGCTTATATTGGTGATGATGTTAATGATTTAGAAATTCTAAAGCGAGTAGGTTTATCTTTTACTCCCGCAAATGGTGTAGATAAGGTTAAAGAGGCTGTGGATTATATTACTACTAAAGAAGGTGGACAAGGGGCTGTGAGAGAGGCGATAGAATTACTTTTAAAGGCTTCAGAATAGTAAGCTTATAAGTTTGTGGGTTAAATATAGTGACAGACATAATATAGTGCTATTATATTTAAACTACAAGCTCTTCTAAAGGAGTGACTAATTTATGATAGAAAGTATAAACTATTATATTTTTAAGCTGTTTCAAGGAATTATTGTTAGCTTACCTAGAAGAATAAGTTATTTAATTGCTAAATTTATAGGATTTTTATTATTTTATCTTATTAAGAGTAGAAGAAAATTAGCCATTAAAAATCTTAAATTATCACTAGGTTATTCTGATAAAGAAGCAAAAAAGATAACTAAGAAGGTTTTTCAAGATGTTGCAATTAAATTTATAGAGGCTTTATATTTGAAAGAGTGGTCTGACAGTGATTTTGAAGATAAAATTAAAGTAGAAGGTTTAAAATATTTTGAAAGAGCTTATAAAGAAAATAGAGGAGTTATCTTATTTACTGGTCATATAGGTAATTGGGATCTAATGGGAATTTATTTAGCTTCTTTAGGTTATCCTGTTAACGGTGTGGCACGGATGTATAAGAATTCTAAAATAAATCAAGAGATACTAGATATTAGAAGAAGTAAAGGTGGTAAAGTATTCAATAAAAAAGGAAAGGGTATTAGAAAAGCCTTCAAATCCTTATTAAAAAAAGAAGTATTAGTGATTTTAGGAGACCAAGATGCACATAATAAAGGAGAGTTTGTACAATTCTTAAACAGACCTGCTTCCACACCTACAGGACCTGTATTATTTGCACAAAAGACAGGTGCATTGATAGTTCCAGCTTATATGATAAGGGAGAAGTATAATTATCGCTTGGTTATAGAAAAACCTATAGAAGTTTCTAAAGATGCTGACAAAGAAGAGGTCAAGAGTAAATTACAGGAGTTAACTCTTTCATTAGAAAATCAGGTAAAGCAGAATCCAGAGCAATGGTTATGGCTACATCGTAGGTGGAAGACAAATATTAAGGAGGCTTTAGGGTGAACAAGGGTAGACTAAAAATAATTTTAGCTATTTTGGCTGTTTTAATAATAGCTTTTTTTATAAGTAATAATCTCCTTCAAAAACCACCAAGTAAAATTTCTGAAGATCCTATACAAGATCAAGTAAAAGAAGAACCTAAATTCGAATTAGAGGAATCATTTATAACTTTATATAGTGAAGATGGTAAGGTAAGATGGGAATTAGGTGCTAAGTCAATGCAGCAGTTTGATGTTGCAACAAAAGTAACATTAAATCAAGTAGAAGCAAAAATTTATCAGAATAAAGAAGAAGTAGTTAATTTGATAGCAGATAAAGGAGAAGTTGATATAGAGACGGGTTTTATAGGGCTAAAGGGCCCTATCACTATTAAAAGCAAAAAGAAGTCATTAAAGGCTGATAAGTTGAATTGGAATAAAGCTAAAAATGAGTTAATTGGTTTAGGAAATATTTTGATTAAGCAAGAAGGATTACGAATTAAAGGTGATAGATTTGTTAGTCAAGTGGATTTGAAGCGGTTAAGAGTATTAGGAAATGTGAAAGTTATCTCTCAAGAGGTAGGTGAAAATAATGAAAAATAATCTTTTAATTTTGAGTATAGTTATCTTAGCTTTATTTGTAGGAACAGCTGTGATAGTTGCTAATGAAAAGGGAATAGTATTAACATCTGATGAACTAGTTGTAGATGATTTGAAGTCAGAAATTATAGCTTCTGGAGATGTAGTAATTGAAAAAGGAGATATTAAATTATCAGCTCCAAAATTAATTGCTAAGGAAGAATTAAGAGAGTTAACTTTAACTGGTGGAGTTACTATTGAACAAGAAGTAAATAAGATGACAGGTAAACAGTTGAACTTTAATAATCAATCTAATCAAGGAAGCTTAATAGGTGATCCTAGACTTGAAAGTGAAACTGCTATAATAACGGGAAATAGATTTGAATTTGATTTAAATAAAGAAGAGTTGGTCGTTTATGATGGAGCTCATATAGTAGATAATGAAGAATCATTTAATGCAGATGCAAATAAATTATATTATTATCAAAAGAAAGATCAAGTTGTTTTAGTCGGAGATGTACGTGCAGTCCGTAATGATCAAAAGATGAATGCAGAAAAGATCATTATTAATCTTAAGACTAAAAAAATGATTGCTAAAGGGAAAACTAAATTAGTTGTACCTAATACTAAAAAGGGTGATTAATGATGGCGATAAAGGCAGAGAACTTGGTAAAAACTTATAATAAAAAAGATGTAGTTAAGGGAGTGAGTTTTTCTGTGGATAAGGGTGAAATTGTTGGTATTCTAGGCCCTAATGGAGCAGGAAAGACTACAACTTTTTACATGGTAGTAGGCTTGGTAAGTCCTAATGGAGGAAATATTAAATTAGAGCAGGATGACATTACTCGTCTACCTATGCACCAGCGTGCTAGAAAGGGTATTGGTTATTTGGCTCAAGAAGCATCTGTATTTAGAAAATTAACAGTAGAAGAGAATATAATGGCTATTTTAGAGATGATTGATCGTAAAGAAGATAATAAGCAGATTTTAGAATCTTTATTAGAAGAATTTGATATTGAGCATATCCGTAAACAGAAAGGCTATATGTTATCTGGTGGAGAAAGAAGAAGGGTAGAGATCGCTAGATCATTAGCAACAGATCCCGATTATATCTTATTGGATGAACCCTTTGCAGGAGTAGATCCAATTGCTGTAAGTGATATACAAAATATCGTTTCTCATCTTAAGAATAGAGGATTAGGAGTTTTAATAACAGACCATAGTGTAAGAGAAACATTAGAAATTACTGATAGAGCATATATTATGCATCAAGGTAAAATACTATTATCAGGTACTTCAGAAGAAATAGCTAATAGTGAAACGGCTAAGAAGTTCTATCTAGGCGAGAAATTCCAGATGTGAGGTGGCAATAAATGAAGATTATTTATAGATATTTATTAAAGGAGCTAATTCAGCCTTTTCTTTTTGGTGTATTTGCTTTTACTAGTATATTTGTGGGAACCGATGTTTTAATTAGCTTAGCTAAAATGATGTCTAAATATGGTGTTCCGCTTTTAACAACAATTAAGCTATTTTTCTTAAGTCTTCCTCAAATTGTTGTATGGACATTTCCAATGTCTATGTTATTAGCCACCTTACTGTCTTTTGGTAGACTATCAGGAGATAGTGAAATTACTGCACTGAAAGCAGGAGGAATTAGTTTTATTAGGTTAGTAACTCCAGTATTAATTGTAGGACTATTGGTTAGTGGCTTAAGTATTTATTTTAGTAATAATTTAGTTCCAGCTAGTATGAATATTTATGAGGATACTGTATGGAAGTTAAAGCACGGAAAAGCAAGACCAAAAACTCAAAATAATTTAAGAATATCACCGGTTGATAATAAAACAAACAAATTAGATTATGTCTTAACAGCAGATAAGTTTGATGGAAATACTCAAACCTTAAAAGGGGTAACCTGGCAAGATTATGATAATGGTAATTTAGTTATGATTATTCAGGCTAAAAGAGCTGAATGGTTAGAGGAAAAGTGGATTTTTATGGATGGAATTATATATACAATTACTCAGGATGGACAAGTTCCTCAAACTAGATTTAATAAATTTAATATGATAGAGAATTTAAATCGTACTCCAGAACAGATTTCACGGAATCAAAAAGAGCCAGAAGAGATGACAATTAGTGAATTAAGAGAGCATATTGATTTAATGGAAGAAGAAGGTCGTAATGTTAATAGCTTAAAGGTATCTTATTATCAAAGATATGCTATTCCTTTTGCTTGTTTTATCTTTGCTTTATTGGGTGCCCCTCTAGGATTAAAACCTAATCGCTCGGGATCTTCTATTGGGTTAGGATTGAGTATAATTGTTATTTTTATTTATTATACTATTATGACAGTTGGAGGTTCTTTAGGTGAAGCAGGTACTATACCAGCGTGGTTAGGAGCATGGATGCAAAATATTATCTTTACTATTGTTGGTATTTCATTATTGTATAAAGCTTCAAGATAGATGAATAAAAAGTCAGAGTATATTTACATTAGTAGATGAAGTAATTAGTTATAGATAGGAGGAGGACAGCATGTATGGTATAAAACTGCTGTTAGCTCTAGTTGTTATTTCAGGAATAATTGCTTATGTTGGTGATAAGATTGGAATGAAGGTTGGAAAGAAGAGATTATCTCTTTTTGGATTAAGACCTAAATATACCTCAATTATTATTACTGTAACTACGGGAATATTAATTGCCTTAACCTCATTAATCTTATTAATGGCTGCATCTGAAGATGTTAGAATGGCCTTATTTGATATGGAGGCCATGCTGGAAAGATTATCTTATTTAAATCAAAGCTTATCAACTAAAAATAAAGAACTAGCTGATTTGCGTACTGATATTGATGATAAAGTTAGTAGTTTAGTCTTATTAAGAGAAGATAAGCAAAGTTTAGAAAAGAATCTATCTAATTTAAAGTCTGAATATCAAGTTGTTGAAGATAAGAAGTTAAAGTTAGAATCAAAGGTGGAGAAATTAAATCTACAGAAAGAAGCTTTGACCAAACAAGTAGATAATTTGGCTTATAATATTAGTCTTTTTGGGAAAAGATACTTATCATCCTTAACAGAAGATATAATTTATAATAAAGGTGATATCCTAGCTACTAAATCTGTTAATCTACAACAATCTAAATCTAAAATTAAAAATGAAGTTGATCAACTTTTAGAAACTGCAAATACTTTAGCTATAAATAATGGAATTAAAGAAGAAGCAAATAACTTTGTCCTTGATTATAATCAACAAGAACTTGATAAGGTTCTAGAAATTTTAAATAATAAGGATGATAAAGCTGTTCTTAGATTAATAGTAGCTAAGAATACATTAAAAAATGAAAGTGTAGCTATTAATTTTGATTTATACCAAGATTATAGAGTCTATCAAAAAGGAGAAGTTATTTTAGAAGGTAATTTAAGTTTATCTAACAAATTATCTAAGCTAGAAGAAGAGTTAAGTGAAGTATTAGATACTCTTCATCAGAAATCTATTGAGGATGGCATGTTGACTGATAACAAGAGAAAAACCAGAGGATTTAGTTTAAGTGTAGTTTCTTCTATATTAACTCAAGTATCAGCAACAGAGGAAATAAGAAATTTTAGGATTATTGCGATAGATGATATTTGGCGTAGTGATAACCTAAATGATAAAATTGATATCAGATTAATAGGTGATTGAGATGTTAATTGGAATTGATCCTGGTAAAGATAAATGTGGAATAGCAGTAGTAGATAGTGATTTAAATATAATTTTTAAAGAGGTAATAGCAACTAATCAGTTACTATCTAAACTAAAGGTACTCAAAGATAAATATCAAGCTAAAGAAGTAGTCTTAGGTGATGGTACTAAAAGTCAAGAGGTAGAATCTGATCTACATCAATTATTCAAAGAAGTTAATGTAGTAAATGAAGCATATTCTACTTTAGAAGCTCGTAAATATTATTGGAAAGATAATCCCCCCAAAGGCTGGAGGCGGTTAATTCCTACTTCTATGCAAACCCCTTTAGAGCCAGTTGATGATTATGTTGCTGTTATATTAATTTTTAGGTATTTAGAGAACAAGATTTAGCTAATATTAGCTAAATCTTGTTCTTTTTTTATTAATTAATGTTCTTTTAACATTAATTTCATATTATATTAACATTAGCATATTAATATAATATATGTAGAATTAATATTAAGATTTCTATGCAAAAAAATAGTATCAGCCAAAAAATATTTTGTGGAAAACAATTAATATTGGTGTATTTTAAAAAAAGAAGAAAAAACATAACTAAATATTAAAATGATTACTAATTTGCATAGGATTAAAAAAAAAGTTATAATGTCTATGTATAATTCAAATAATGGCGATAAAGGAGGTGAACCCCAGAAGCCTAATTTTGTAAATTTGAGAGTTAAAAAATTTTTAAACTTAAAAATAATATTTTATAAGAAAATAAGGGGGATTTAATTATGAAGAAGATTTCTGTATTACTTATGTTTGTTTTAGTTCTTGCTTTAGCTGTACCAGCTTTTGCTGCTGAAGATAATGTGAAGATTACTGGTGAAGTTAAGACTATTTTCGAAACTGCTGGTTATGGTGATAATGAAGATGCTACTATCAGTTTATGGGAAGATGGAGATGTTATTGATGAAGATTCTGAGACAGATCCAGATGAATTTCCTGCAGAGAAAGCATTCTATCAAGAAATTGATTTTGCTGTTGCAGGTATGATAAATGAGAATATTACTTTTGACTTAGCTATTGATACTTTGGTGAATAATTTCACTACAGTAGAAGGTCCAAATAATGCTGCTGGTGATATTTTAGGTGATCAAGGTGATGGAAAAGGTGGAGACTCTAGTGATCTAGTACTTGATAGTGCATTATTAACTATTAGTGATGGTGTTTCTACACTTAAGTTTGGAGATATGGGAGATTTCCATGCAGATAACTACTTTATCGATGAAGAAGATGTAGAAGGTATGGAATTTACTACTGCTATTGGAGATAGAGATATTAGAGCTTTTGTAGCAAGTGAAAATGATGATTTTGATGGAATTGATTTATATGGTGCAACTGTTAGCCAACAATTTAACAAAGTTGGACTTACTGGAAAGCTATATCAAGCTAGAAGAGGTGGAGAAAGCCTTACAAATTTAGCTGTTGCTGCTGATCTTGCAGTAAATGATGCTGTAACAATTGATGGTGAGGTTGTATCTAATGATGAATCTCAAGGTGATCAAGGAGATATTTTAGCTCGTGCTAATGTAGAGGCTGCATTAACTGATGCATTAACTGTTAAAGGTGGATTTGAAACAGTTGGCGAAGATTTTGCTGTGCTTTATAATACTGATGGAGATAACGTTGATGATCTTGAAGAAGTTAAAGATTATGATTTATTTACAGTAGGTGCTGATTATGCATTAAATGATGCAAATACTGTAGGAGTTACTTATACAATGGTAAGTGTTGGAGATACTTTTGGTACTGATACTGAAGATAAGAATACAATCGAATTATCTTTAGACAATGTTACAGGTGCATTTACTAACACTGCTGCTATTGAATTTACAGCTAATGATGATTATGATAGGGCACAAGAAGATGATGATACAACTGTTATTACTTTAGGAACTGAGTATGCTATGAGTGATCTTACTACTGTAACAGGAAAATTAGTTAATAAGTCTTCTGATGATGGTTATGATGTTAACTATACTTATTTAGTAGCTGGTCTTGACCACCAAATTAGTGAAACTATCTCTTGGGATACTGAGGCTAGATTCATTACTGGTGAAGATACAGCAGATGTTGATGGAGAAGGTTCAAGCTTAAAGACTCAATTAAATGTTAAATTTTAATTAAGTTAATTAAAATGCTTAATAACCCTTTAGGGATTTTCCCTAAAGGGTTATTTTTGTTTTTTGAGTATGATTTTTATATTTAGTATTTTAATATTGTGAGTTTTTTTATTTTAAAATTTTTTGCCATAAATCAACACTAAGGGGCATTAATAAAAGATTAAAAATATATATAACAGAAAGAAGAAGTTTAATAATCCAAGTATTTTTGACAAGCCACAGCTTTAAAGCTGTGGCTTAATATTATAATAAAGCAAATAGAAAATCTTTAATGGTATATATAGATTAAATTAAAGAATTTCATTAAAACATAAGTATATACTAAAATAATTTTTAGCCACCAATTAACACGAATATTAATTAGCTAGCGGCTATTGGCTATTAGCTAATAAATAAGGTCAGAACTTAATCGGAATTTAATCAGTGTCAAAAAAGGTTTGGGTCTCAATTTGTTTCTAAGTAAATTTAAATTCTTTTTTATGCTCTATATATAATTGAATTTTTTAAATTATTCGTGTAGATTAGTTGAATTTGTAACAAAACAAGTTTTTTATTTATATTTTTTATGAAAATTATTAGTTCAACTTATATAGTTCTAAATCCTATTAATTGTAATTTGAATTAGTTACTTATAGCTATATATATTTAGCTTGGGATTACTTTCTTGAAGAAAAAGGTTTTGAAATTTAGTCTCATATTCTATAAGTTTAATTTAGTCTTACTTTGCAAAATAAATAACAAAATAAATAACATTTAACAATTAAACTATATATTTGGACATGATTTATAAAAAACATAAAATTCATAAAAAAATATGGTTATTTATAAAGGGTTTTCAGATTTGATATAGAATTAGTTTTTATATAAGATTATGGCGAAAAAGGAGGTGAGTCCCCAAAAGCCAAAAAAATATGTTGAAAATTATTAAAGAATATAAAAATAAAAATAATTTTACAAGAGACATAAGGGGGATTTAATATGAAAAAGTTTTCGTTATTACTTACGTTTGCTTTAGTATTAGCTTTAGCTATACCAGCTTTTGCTGTTGAAGATAATGTTAAAATTACTGGTGAAGTTAAGACTATTTTTGAAGCTGCTGGTTATGGTGATGATTCAGCTGCAACTATTGAACTATGGGAAGATGGAGATGCAATTGATGAAGATTCTACTACAGATCCAGATGAGTTTCCTGCAGAAAAGGCATTCTATCAAGAGATTGATTTTGCTATAGCAGGTATGGTAAATGAGAATATTACTTTTGATTTAGCTGTAGATACTTTAGTTAATAACTTTACTACAGTAGAAGGTCCAGTAGTTAATGGTGCTGTTTTAGGTGATCAAGGTGAATCAGATGATTTAGTACTTGATAGTGCTTTATTAACTCTTAGTGATGAAGTTTCTACACTTAAGTTTGGAGATATGGCAGATTTTCATGCAGAAACTTACTTCATTGATGAAGAAGACTTAGAAGGTATGGAATTAACAACTGCTATTAATGGTAGTGATGTAAGAGCATTTGTAGTAAGTGAGAATGATGATTTTGCTGCTACAGATTTCTATGGTGTAACTGTAGGAAGAGATTTAGGAAAAGTAAATTTAACTGCTAAAGTATATCAGGCTAGAAGTGAAGGAGAAAGTCTTACTAACTTAGCTGTTGCTGCTGATTTAGCATTAAGTAATAGTGTAACAGTTGATGGTGAGATTGTATCAAATGATGCATCTCAAGGTGATCAAGGAGATACTTTAGTTCGTGCTAATGTAAATGCTGCTTTAACTGATGCAGTAACTCTAAATGCTGGAGTTGAAACTGTTGGTGAAAAGTTTGCAACACTTAGTACTCATGATTTAGAAGAAGCTGCAGATTATAGTTTATATACAGTAGGAGCTGACTATGCATTAAACACTAATAATACTTTAGGAGCTACTTATACAATGGTAACACCTGGAGATACTTTTGGTGTTAATGCTGAAGATAAGAACACTATCGAATTAGCATTAGATAATGTTAATGGTGCATTTACTAATACTGCTGCTGTTGAGTTTACAACTAGTGATGATTATACTGATGGACATGATGTAACTCTTATTACTCTAGGAACTGAGTATGCTATGAATGGAGTAACTACTTTAAGCGCTGATTTAGTAAACAAATCAGATGATAATAATGGTGCAGAATTAAGTTATACTTACTTAAAAGCTGGTTTAGACCATGCATTTTCTGAAACTGTAAATTGGAGTAATGAAGTAAGATTTATTACTGGAGAAACTGCAGCAGAAAAAGATGGAGAAGGTAGTACATTTAGAACTGAATTATCAGTTAAATTCTAATTATATTTTAATTATAAAACCTCTGGGGCTAACCTGGAGGTTTTTTTAATTGATAATTGATAATTTAGAATTAATAATAAGAACATTAAAATATAAAGTACTAAGAATGTCTTATTAAAGTTGAGATGATTTGTTATTTGACTAACTGTTTTTCGAGAATTTGCTTTTCCACAGGGATTATTATCTCTTCAGGGCGCTTTCGAGCTGCCCTATGATTTAGCATAGTTACGGATTAAATGAAGTGCCCCCTATTAAGTAGACATAATAAAAAACGCCCTGTATAATCTAATTAATAGGGGGGATTTATATGGCTAAAAATTATACTAAAGACTTTAAATTAAAAGTTGTTAAGATATATTTAAAAGGAAAAATGGGTTATAGAACAATTAAAAGAAGGTTTGATATAGGATCTACTTCTACTATTAGAAATTGGGTTAAAAATTATAGATTAAATGGTGAAAAAGGTTTAGAGAATAAGATGAGAACAAGAAAAAATAAATCTAAGAAAGACTCATCAGAAGAAGAAATTTTAAGACTGAAAGCAGAAAATGATTATTTAAAGAAGTTATTAAATATCGAGAGTAGGGATATCCCAAAGCTCTAAAGTTCCAAATAATTAGTGAACTTAGTCATAAATATACCGTTAAAATATTATGTAATATCTCAGGTGTTTCTAGATCAGGGTATTATAAATGGATTAAAAGACAAAAGACTATTACCACTAAGGATTTGGAAGATAACAAAATTAAAGAAATAATTAAAAAGGTTTATAAAGATTATAATGGTAGATATGGAGATAGAAGAATTACAACTGTACTTAAAAATGATTTTAAAATAAACATTAATCATAAAAGGGTTTATAGATTAATGAAAGTATTAGGTTTAAAATCAAAAATTAGAAAAAAGAAAAAATATTTTGGTAGTAAAAAAGATATAATTGAAAGTCCTAATATTTTAAATAGAAATTTTAAGGCTGAAAAACCAAATCAAAAATGGGTCACAGATATAACCTATTTAAAATTTAATAATAAAACATTATACTTATCCACTATCCTTGATTTATTTAATAATGAAATTGTTTCTTATCAAATAACTTCAAATAACGATATTGAATTAGTTATGAATACTGTAAATAATGCTATTAATAAAAGAAAACTAAGTCAAACTATATTGCATAGCGACCAAGGACACCAATATACATCAAAATATTATAATAGTGAACTGAGTAAATGTGATATAAAGTTAAGTATGTCCAGAAAAGGAAACTGTTTAGATAATGCAGCTATGGAGAGTTTCTTTAGCCATCTAAAGTGTGAATTAATGTATATAAATGACTTTAAAACTGAATCGGAAGTTATAGATTCTATATCAGATTATATCTATTTTTATAATTACAAACGGTTTCAAAAAAGATTAAATAATATGGCTCCTGTAGAATACAGAAGCCATATGACCACAGGTGTAGCTTTTTAAAGAAATGTCTACTTATTGGGGGTAAAACCATTAAACCCGTAGCTAAATAATTATTTAAACTTATTATTATCTTTAATCACAAAGTTCATTGTTGACCCATAAAAGATATAAAAGAATTGGAAAATTTTAAAAATATTAATTATTACTTTTAATTCTCTTATTAGCTAAGACTATTTAATCACTCGATAAAAACATTTTCTTTGGGTTTGAAAATAGAACCATAATTTTGTCGTTGAGTCTAATAATTTAATCTTTTGATTATAAATTATACATTATTAATTTTAAATTAATATAAATTTTCCTATTCCCCCTAAACTTACTAAAAGGGAATCTAAGCTTCTTGTTGAATATAAATATTACAAGAGAAATGGTAGTTAAATACTTAAATTTTAAAATAATGGTTAAATCTACTTAAAGGTTTTGGGAAGGAGCTAGAGAATAGTATTATATGAAAAGAGTAATTTTTGAATCTAGAAAAGGCATAATCAATTTCCTAAATCTACCACTTGCTTTTAAATCCATTTCTGTTATAATTAGTTACAGAGAGTGATAATTGTTTTCATCCAAATTGTGTCTGCTAGGTGTATAATTAAATAGCCAGAGGTTGATTATTAACCATTACTTTTATAAGTTAGTGTTTAGTAATGAGTTTCTAAGGCTACATAGAGCCAAGATATATTTTTTACCCTCAGATGTCGAATTTTGTCGAAAGGGATCAAACTAGTGTTTAAGTTATATCATTTTAGATATTATTTTTAAACTGGTCGAGAAAGGAGGTGCCCCCCGTAGACCCTATGAAAATTAAAATGATATGCTTAACAAAGGTATTTTAGAAGTTACTGACATAAGTAAGGGAGTAAAGAAAAAGTGAGGAAACACGGCCACTCAATTTTGGACTTACCCCTAATTATGTAGTAGAACTAAAATATCTTATATATTACAACAAAACTACTACAAAACAAACTAACAAACAACCTAGGGGGAATAATAATGAAGAAATTAATAACAAGCTTTCTAGCATTAGCACTAGTGTTCACATTAACAATTCCAGCAATGGCAAATCCTTTTGGAGATGTTCCTGCTGATCATTGGGCTTATGATGCTGTTAATAAAGCTGCTCAAGCAGGTTTATTAGAAGGTTATGGTGATGGAAGTTATAAACCAGGACAAGACTTAACACGTTATGAAGTAGCTGCTTTAACAGCTAGAGTGTTAGAAAAAGTTGAAACAGGAGATGCAGAAGTAAATAAAGAAGTTGTAGAAGCAATTAACAACTTAGCCAATGAATTTAATAAAGAGTTAGCTCAAATTGATCAAAAATTAGCTAATTCAAAAGTGGTAACAATTTTTGGACAAACTGGAGTAGAATATAAAGACGTAGAATTAGAAGGTAATGGAGTTAAAGATGGTGAAGATGGAAAATCAGTTGTGTATAAAGATCCATTTACAAAAGACTTTGATGATGATGACAATGACTATGTAGATGCAAGCAATTATGATGATGATGATATGATTACTGCTGAAGAATACTTTAAGCATTTTGCTGATTTTAATGTAAATGTTGATAAAGATGGAATGATTGCTGATTTAGATATTAAAGCTGTTGGAAATTACTTTGGTAATTATGGAAATGACGAAGATGGAATGAATGAATCTGCTTTAGAATTAGATGAAATTTCTGGTTCTATTACTACAGAAGACTTTGTTGCAACAATTGGTGATGAACAAGGTTTAGAGTGGAAAGACTATCTATACTTCAATGATGATGATATTGATGGTGTAATCTTTAATTCAGAAAATGCTCAAATTGCATTAGGTAAACGTGATGAAGTAAGAGATATCGCTGTTAAATATGATAATCTATTAAACTTACCTGTAAATGCCTTTGTAGGTATTGAAGATTCAACAGATAGAAATGTTGTTGCTGGATTAGATACAGCATTTAATTTAGCTGGTATTGAGTTTGCTGGAGAGGTTGCTGCAAATGATACAGACTTTGAAGGTCAATTAGCTAGATTAGGAATGAGTAAAGACTTAGGATTTGTGAAATTAGAAGGTAATCTAGAATCAACTGAAAACTTCACAGGTATTAAATATGATACAGATGAAGATGATGGTTTTGAAGGTACTAAGAAGGGTTATGATGTAAAAGCTACTACAACATTAGATAAGGTAGAATTATCTGCACTATATGAAGATTATGATTATGCTATAGAAAGTGAATCAGAAACTACTTTAGCTGCTGAAGTTAAAGAAGATAATCCTTATACAATTGTTGGTGTAGATGTATTTGGTAACTATGAATATGCATTAGAATCTGAAGAAGAAATCAGATATGTAGAAGCTAATAAGGACTTAGGTGCTGTTGCTTTAACTGGTATCTATGATTATGATAATACTGATAACTTAGCAGATAAAGTGGTAGAAGTAGCTTATGCCCCAGAATTTAATGTAAGAGGAATTAAGTTAGCTCCAACTGCTAAAGTTGCTGCAATTTATGATATTGATAATAACCAATCAATTAATAAAGAAGCTGGTGTAGATGCTACTTATGCAGTAAATGATAAAGTAACTGTAAGTGGTGGATATGCTTGGGCTGATAAAGAAGATAGAGTAGATGATGGAATGGAAGGCGAATTTACTACAGCTAAAGCAGGAGTAGAGTATAAGGTAACAGATTCTGCTTCAGCTAAAATTAACTTTGAAAAAGCTGATTATGTAAATGCTACAAATGATGCTGAAGACTTTAATACTCAAAGTATTACTGGTGGAGTAAGCATTGACTTCTAATTTAGATTAGAAGTTAAATCCCCTGGATTCTTCCAGGGGATTTTTTAAATAGTATAAGTTCAAGATCCTTATGGTAATATAATATACAATTCAAAAGTTATTGTGGGGGGCTTGAGTTTATGATTAGATTAAGACAAAGAAAGTCAACGAGATTAAAAGATTATGATTATTCACAAGATGGTTACTATTTTATCACAACTTGTACAAAAAATAGAGAAGAAGTATTTTGGGGAAGAAAAAATAATAGGATAATATTAAGTTTATATGGTGAAATCGTTATGAAACAATGGTTATGGTTGCAGGAACAATATTCTTATGTAGAATTAGATGAGTTTATTGTTATGCCTGATCATTTCCATGGTATTTTGATTATTAATAATGTAGGGAATGGTCGCGACCATTCCCTACAAAAAAACAAATCATTATCAGGTTTAATTGGTGCATTTAAAACTAGATCATCTAAATTTATTCATATTACAGGTTATAGCGGTTTCCAATGGCAGGGATCTTTTTATGATAGGATTATTCGAAATGAAGGAGAATTAGATAGGATCAGGAAATATATTGTTAATAATCCATTGAATTTGACTTTAGATATTGATACTCAACTTAAACTAAGTAAATAAATTTAAAGGGGCTATAATGATGAAAAAATTATTTATACTCTATTTGGCTTTAGTCATCTTAGCATTATATACTCCTTCTGTTTTTGCAGAGACAGTGAAATTAGATAGTCAAATCTTAGAGGTTTATGAGAATGAGTTAGTTAAATTAGCATCTCAAGAGAAATTTGATAATTTATTTGAAGTCATGCAAAAATTGGTCAAAAATGCTTTGTCTACAGAAGAAAAGATAATTAAAGCAGAAGATATTAATGTTATGAATTTTAAATATAACTCTGATAGTAAAATTATTATTTATTATCAGCTGAAGCAAAAGTAAAAAAATAGATTTATTCAAGTGAGATAGCCTTAGGGTTATCTCACTTTTTACATAAGATGGATTTTTTATTGTAAAGTGTTCTGATTAGGCTTATAGAAGTTTATTCAAAAAGGTAATAATATGTAACCTTAACAGTAACAGAGAAAAATTATTTAGGAGAATATAGAGGAATAAGTAGTATAATGGAGAATAAATTAATTAGATAATTAGGCAAAAAGGGGTGAAATTTATTTTGAATAAAGTTAATAATAAAAAGATGTTAATGTTGATATTATTAATCGGGATATTATTTATTTATACTAATGCCGGTATGGCAGCTATTCAACCAGCTACAGCGAATGTGAATGGGACAACCTTAACAGTTAATTATGATGATTTGTCTGTCTCAGAGATATTATTTGATGATGCAGATTCTACTGATGATATTATAACAGTAACAGCTGTACCACTAGATGGTTTTGGATTTTCCTCATGGCAAACTGATAGTGGTGCTACAATAGATAAATATACAACTGCTACAATAGAGGTGGATGTAGCAGAATATCAAAATATTACACCTATATTCAAGAAATTATATACATTAAACATAAACTCAAATGGTAATGGGTCAATAATTAAATCACCTAATAAAGCAGAGTATTTAAAAGGTGAAGAAGTAACTATAACTGCTGACCCTATTGAAGGTTATGAATTTGATAGTTGGAGTGGTGATATAGCTTCAGGGCAAGAAGAAAGTAAATCAATAACTATTACTATGGATAGTGATAAGAATATTAATGCTAACTTTGTACAAGGTAAGATTACTAGTTTTGAAATTGGGCCAAGACATATAGTTAGAGAAATTGATATTAGAGAGTTTGAATTTAGACCTGAATCAGTAAGAGAAGGTCAAGAAGTACCAGATGATGTGACAATTAGCTTCCAATTTAGTGCAAATGCTCCAGTGCTTTATGTAGTAAATAAGAATACTGGAGAGCTTATAGGTGATGCAATTGCTGGACAAGGAGGTAATATTAACTATGTTAGTGCTAATGAGAAGCTAATCTTAACCTCTTCTTTTTTGGTTACGTTAGAGAAGGATACTGAGTTTGAGATTAGATTGGGTAACCAAAGTAATGGTCCAGTATTGGCGACCTTTACTATTAAAGACTCTTTTGCTAGACCTACTATAGATGTTATTGTTGAGGGGCATCCACAGTATGGAACTTTAGAAAGTGGAAGGGTCTATTATTTAAAAGAAAAAGCTAACTTAGAAGTAGATGTAGATGCACAGTCTGATCTAATGAGCCAAAGATATATTAGAGGATACAGTTCAGATATCGGTCCAAAAAGTTTGGATGTAAAGGTTGAGTTATCAGGCTTTGATTGGAAGATAATCAATAGCACCACTAATATTAACCAGGAATTAAATGTTAATATAGCAGATCAAGATTGGAGGATAGATGATACAACTCCTCTTTCTGATGCTGTTAATGCTCTAGACAATGGGGAGTTAGAGGTTATAGCTGTTAGAATGAAGGCTTATGCTACAGGGGCAAGAACTCATGCTGATGAAACCTATTACTTTGCAATAGATAGAGAAGACCCTGATGCAGGGCCAGGTACTAATCCTGACTTTGAAAATGATGTGGAATTTGGTATTATTCATAATAATCAGTTAAAGGTTACTTTTTATGATGCTATATCAGGTATTGATCCAGATAGCATAGAAGCTCAAGCTATAAAAGTAGATGATAATAATGATTTAGAAGAAGAAAGAAAGTTTTATGCTAATTATACAAATGGGCAGTTTGAAACTAGAGCTATGGAAGAAGAGCCTGCAATATTGATTGAGAATGATAATATAATTTATAATGAGGATACTCAAACAGCTCTTTTAGAGAATAACTATTTTGATGAAGGAAACTATGTGGTAAGAATTCTTGCTGAAGATAGAGCTGGAAATGGAGAAGCTGACCCAGATGAGATAGGCTTTACTTTTTCTGTAACTCTGAACAAAGATAAACCAATAATTAATGACATGGCTTTGCGAGATGATGCTGGTAATGATCTTGGTAAAGTAATTAGTAACAATAGTAAGGATGGGTCAAATTTAGAATTTACAATTTATAATTCTGAAGAGCTTAGATATCAAGTCAGACCTGTAGGGGGAAATTGGACTCAGCAAACTCTGATGGAACTTGACAAAAAAATGGAACACTCTTCTCAACCATTAACAGGAGCGTCAGGGTTGTTTAGTGAGTTAACAGATGGGGATTATGAGGTTATTATTGTCGCTGATGACATAGAACTAAATCCTGATATATTAAGCTATTTAGAAAATATAGCCCCAAATTCTGAGGCTGATATTGAAGAAGATGTAAAGAATAAATTAAAGGAACACCTTAATTTAAATGATACTGAATGGGAAGATCAATATAGTGAGCGGATGGCGATTAAGGCCTTTAGGTTTAAAGTTGACAATACTTCTCCAGAGATAGGAGAAAATCTTGAGTATTATAATTCAGGAAATGATCAGTTTGAAGATATTGCTAATCAGACCATATCTATTCTTAGACCACTCTTTAGAATTGATATGAGTGATGATTCAGGTCTTAGAAAGAGTGATATTGAAATAGACATTAATGGGGGATTTGCCGAGGTGGTAAGTATTACTGATACTTATATTACTTTTAGGCCTATTAACTCTTTAGAAGATGGAGTACAGACTGTTACAATAATAGCTGAAGATAGATGGGAGAATGCTGGCGAACCTCAGACTTTTGAATTTGAATTTCGTGGTATAGATGATGATAATTTAGATATCTTTACTATTGATGAAGGTGCCGAATTAAATGTTAATGAAGCTTCCTTGATAGAAATTGATTTTAGGAAGGATGAAAAAAATAAAGATTTGGAAATCACTGAAAACTTGTTAAAAATCACAATTAATTATAAAGTTATATTTGAAAATGGAGAGGTTCAAAGCTTTGATTATAAGGTTAATACCTTTGATAGTGATGGTAATGGAAAGGTAGAACGAGTTGTAATCTTTGCCAAGAAACCAATTCAAGGTATAAGTGGTGGTCCAGTAAACATAATAGTTTCAGCACAAAAAGAGAATGAATATAGTGAACTTTATCCTCAAGAATTAAACTTTACAATTAAAGGTGGAAGAAAAGGATTTGGTTTTGGTCGACTATTAATTGAGAAATAGAAGGAGAATTAGAGGGGAGGAGTTAATAAATGAAGAAACTGTCTATATTAGGATTATTACTAATATTAGCTATTAGTTTATCGGGGTGTTTGGTTCGTGATGCTTCAAGTAATCATACTTTAAGCAATGAAGAAATTGCAGCTGAATCCTTGATAAACCTTGAATATTTCTTTCGTTATAATGAATTCTATAAACGAAAGGATAAGGATGATTATGGATTAGAGGTAGCTGATATAATGGAGCTATTTAATGATAGAAAGTATGATGAAGCAGTGGTAACCATAAGTGATCATACTGGTGCTAAACAAAGAAAAGATTATGATACATTGGAAACTGAATTATATGAACAAAAATATCTTTTTGGTAATCAACCAAATCCCTATCGAATAGGAGTTTATTATCCGATGGATAGAGAAGGTAAGAGTGAAATAGAGGAACAGATATGGGATCAGTTAGAGATTAACATAGATTTAGAGTCTATTTTATTAATCAAAGATGAAAGTGAACTAGAACGAGAACTTACAGATTCCGAAAAACTTAACCGAGAAAGATTAAGAAATTTAAAGCCTGAGGTTCTTTTTGAGACTCAGTCAAAAAGTAAGGTTAAAGTTGGTTTTTTTGTATTAGAACAGGCAGAAGATATAGGCCCTTTGATGACTGATTGGGGAGAGATATATTTTGAATTTATAAATGAAGGTAATGGATGGTTGATTGATCATGTAGCAATTAATTATGAGGATGGTATAGGTGGATTAGATAATGCTCCTATTGATTTTAATGGCTTGGATGATATATTTGTCAACTTTCCAGATTGGGTTAATGAATAGCCAATGGACAAAAGTATTTTAATACTAGTTTTAATAGGAGTTATGATAGTTAGTTATAGTCATAATATTAAATCAGCTAGTGATAGTTATTATAAGCTAAAGTTAGATATTGGTGAATACAATAGTAGTATAAGAGAGGATATGAGTTTAGATTATAATTGGAAGATTAAGGATTATGACTTGGATTTGGAGCTTGATCTGGATAAAAAGTATTATTTTAGTCAGGGAATTCTGGTGGAGGAAAGTAAATGGGATTATGATGACTATTTGATAAGCTTAAACAAGAATAATGATAGATTAGAATGGGGTAATACTTCTGCTCCTTTTACATCTACTTTTTTATCTGGTGGTAACTTATTAGGATTTTACCTTAAGAAAAATAACTATCAAATTTGGCATGGTACTGTCAATGATAGTTCTGGATTTAGGCTTAAAAGTAAAGAGCAGAGTGGATTAAAATGGAACTTGGGAGAAAGGGAAGTATCTTATTTGAGATTAAAGGAAGGTAAAGATTATAATCATTATTTAAGCTATAGTGATGAGTATTTGTTAAATAATAATATTATTGATGTAGAGACTACTTTAGGTCAAGATAGTGATGAAGCTTTAGTAGGCGAAGCCATAGCTGCAAATCTTATATCTGATTTTAATGAAACAAATTATAATCTTGATGTGAATTATGAATCGGCTGATTTTCAAGCTATAAAAAGTAAATTTAACTATGGGCATGGAGATTATGAAGTTACTATAGGGGGATATAGACCTTTAGGTTTTTACTTATTAGATGGAGAGATTAGTTATTTTGAAAATAATTTAGATAGGAAAAGTTCTTCAATTACTAAAGAATGGGGTACAACTTGGAAGATAAACTACTATGGTAATATTGATGGTATTTATAAGCTGAAATTTGATTATAATATAGATAATAATTATGAAACAGAAGGAAGATCTACTAAGAGTAAAGAAGATGAGGTTAATCTGAGATTTAGCTATGATTCTAAAGCATGGGATTATGGTATTAGTTTAAGGCAAAATAATAAAGAATATATAAAAGAGGATATTGTTTTGAATGAGAAATCTGCTAATTTGTTCATTAAATATGATCCAAACACTAATTATAGAACTACATTTAATTATAATATTACTAGAAGGAGAAATAATGATTTAAGGCGGGATTATACTTTCTTATTTAATTATCAAATTAGACCATATGATATATTCAATTACAACTTAAATTTAAGGTTTGAAGATAAATATCATTCGAGAATTGATCTAGATCAAAGTATAGATTATGATTTTTCTGAGAACCAAAAATTAAAGCTTGCTTTATACCTCAGCCATTATTTTGAATCAGATTCTTCATTATATAAAAAGTTAGCCTGTGAGTATAAATATGAATTTTAAAATCATTCTACCTACTTAGCTATTTTATCTAGCTTAAGTAGGTTTTTGTTTTTTATGAATCAATCTATATTAAATCCAAGTATTACTTGTTATAATTATGAATAAAATCTTGCGGTTTTATGATTAATCTAGTAAGATTAATTAAGAAGAGTATTATTTTATACAGTAGATAGGAAGGGTGGACACCTTGAAGAAGATAGTAACATTTTTACTACTTATGTTATTTATATATCCAGCAATTGGACAAGCAGCAGAGGAAGCCCCATTTTCAGTGGAAGCAGATGGATTTATTATTTATGATGAAGAAACTCAAGTAATTCAAGCGGAAAATAATGTGATTATTCAATTAGATAGTGATATGATTAAGGCTGATAAAATTAAGGCCAATCTATTAACAAAGACGATAGAAGCAGAAGGAAATGTTGTGTTAATAGAAGATGATAACAAATTATATGGTGATGGTTTGGAATATGATTATCAGAAAGAAGAGGGTAAGATTTATAATGGAGAAAGCCGCCAAGATAAAATAAGCTTCAAAGGTAAAGAAATAAATATTGTCAAAGATGAACTTATAATTACAGATACTGAATTAACAGCTTGTGATCATGAAACTCCCCATTATAAACTAACAGCTGAAAAGATCAATGTATATCCCAATGATTTAGTTGTAGCTACTGGGGTGCATTTATGGATAAATGACCATAAGATTATGCCTTTACCTACTTATACTACTAGTTTAGATCCTGAAGAGCGAAAGAAGTATGCTATTCCAGAACCTAAAATAGGATATAGTAGAGATGATGGTATGTATCTTGATGTTAATTATGATCATTATGTCAATGAAAACTTGTATGGGCTTGTTCATGTTAAAGCTACAAGTAAGAATACTAATGAACTTGACCTTGACTATGAATATACTCCAAGTGAAAACTTTCAATTCAGGCCTGATCTTAGCTATAAGCAAGGGATAGGTGTTGATGGTACTGTTAGCTTAAAGAATAAAATTGGAGGTATTACAAGTAATATTAACTATAATGCTTATATTGAAGATGATGAAGATGATCCAGATTATAAAGATAAAGAATGGCTGGCTAAGTGGGATTTAAGTACTGATATTTTTGGAATTAAATCTGGCTTGCATTTTAGAAGAGATGAAGATGATACAGAAACCGGAAAGGAAATTACTTTTGATAAGAAATGGTCTGATTATTATTGGCAACTTCGAGCAGGAGAAGATAATAAGCATGACTATAAACCACAATTTTCTATAGGAATTCAGAATAAAGATTTAGGAAATGGAACTTTACTATCTACAGATCTTAGAGTGGCTCAAGTTTATGAAAGAGAGACCGATATTGAGACCTCTAGAAAAGAGTTGGCTCTAAAATTAAAGGATAGTGAAATTAAACTAAGTGAGTTGACTAATCTTTACTGGAGTGGGAAGATATCTAGATCTGAATATGGAACTGGTGATGACTTTGAGACCTATGATTTCAATTTAGGTTTAGATCAGAAGATAGCTTTTCTTGATTTTAACTTAGACTATCAATATTATAATGAGCTGGGAGAGACTCCCTTTCACTTTGATCTATTAACAGATGAAGATAAAAATATGGGAGAAAGAAATTACCTTACTGCTAGCGTTGGAAGTGATTTAAAGTTAAGTGATAATCTAGATTTCAACTGGAATGCACTTGCTCGAAACAGCTACTATGAAGATGGGCAAGAGTATAACTATTATCAATTTGATGCTAAGACGTATTACCAAATTAACGAGTTTAATGGTGTTGGTTTAGGATATAATTATGTAGGAATTGGAGGTAAAACTCCTATTGATGATGAAGAGGTTGAAAGTGACGATTTGGTCAATGAAGTTACTTTAAGTTATAATTTCCAAACCGATGAATTAGAATTACCTTATTGGGATGTAAAGATAGAAACAGGCTATGATTTTATTGATGATGAATTATCTACTTTAAAATATTCTTTTACTAGAGAATTTGATTGCTTTAATACTGGAATTGAATATGATCAATTAGAAAAGGATATTCGTTTTAATCTTAAATTGAAATACTAATATAAAATATAATAGGGTTGATTATAAATTAAGTGACGAGAAGCTTCTCGTCACTTAATTTATTTTAATAAGATATTGGCTAAGGTTAAAACTATATATGATAGAAAAAATAAATTAACTAATAATAAAATCGATTCTATTATTGAGGATAATTACTGATTAAATATTTGTTTTTTCTGCTATATATAATTATTTATTTCTATTTCTTAGCTATTATTGAAGAGCTAATAACTTTATTGTATAATTAAACAGGATGATGTAATATTAAGTCGTTATGCTAATTTGATTTCAATATATGTATATAAAGAGACAGTAACGAGTGACGAGTAACAGGTGACAAATTAAGTTAGTTACTAGTCACTGGTCACTGGTTACTAGTTTATAATACTATAATATCTGATTATAGCAGTTATTATTTTAATAAGAAGGAGTTTAAATATGTTATTAGCCTATTTTATTTATAATTTATTAATTTTTATTATTTTATTACTATATTCTCCGATATTAATTTATAGAATCTTGACTAGACAAGAAGACTTTTCTGGAGTTTTAGAAAGATTTGGCTTTCTATCAAAAGATATAATAAAAAAAGTTAAAGATGAAAAAGTTATCTGGGTTCATGCAGCCTCTGTAGGAGAGACTGGTGCTGCTAGCCCTGTTGTATCTGAATTGAAAAATAAATTTCCTGAATATAAAATTATTTTTTCTACTATGACTAATACTGGAAGAAATATGGCACAGAAGATTATCAAAGAAGCGGATGTGTTTATTTATCTTCCCTTTGATTTCTTTATGATTGTAAAGAGAGTATTAAAGGTAATTAAGCCTAAGTTATTAGTAATCATGGAGACAGAACTATGGCCTAATCTGATTAAATATTCTAAGAAGCAAGGAAGCAAGGTAATGCTTGTAAGTGGAAGGATTAGTGATAGTAGTTTCAAACAATATAAATATTTAGGTCCTTTATTAAAGAATATGTTTGATCAAATAGATCTCTTAAGTATGCAATCTGAGAAAGATATGAATAGAATCTTGGAGTTAGGAGCAGAAAAAGATAAAGTTTCTAATAATGGTAATACTAAATTTGACCAAGAATATGGACAAGTTAATACTGAAGTTAAAGAAGCAATTTATCATGAGTATAAGATTGATCCCAAACAGCCAATTATTGTGGCTGGTAGTACCCATGATAATGAGGAAGAAGAGTTAATTCCTCTCTATCAAGAATTAAAAAGAAGATTTGATAATTTGGTATTTCTGCTAGTGCCTCGGTATATTAATCGAGTTGAAGAATTAGAGAAAATATATAATCATGCAGGGATCAATACAGTTAGAAGAACTAAGATTGAGGCTAGAGATCCTGCAAAAGAATCGGTTATTTTAGTAGATACTATTGGAGAGTTGGCTAAGTTATATGGTATTGCAGATTTAGTATTTGTTGGCGGTAGTTTAATTGAACGGGGAGGTCATAATATATTAGAGCCTGCTGCCCAAGGTAAACTGGTCTTTTTTGGACCACATATGTTTAATTTTAAAGATAGTACTAAGCTATTATTAGAACATAAGGTAGGTATTCAGGTTAATGGGGTATCAGAATTAATTGATCAGATGGATTATTACCTTAGTAATCCTGAGATTTTAGAAGAGGATAGTAGACAAGCTATTAAGATGATTCAAGATAATCAAGGGGCTTCTTGGCGTAATGTTGAGTTGGCAAATAGATTATTAGGTAGAGGAAGGGAATTAAGCAGATGAAGATATTATTGATTAGGTTAAGTGCTATTGGTGATGTGATCCATGCTTTACCAGTTGCTAGAGCTACTAGAGAAAGATATCCTGAGGCAGAAATAACTTGGATTGTCGAGGATAAAGCAAAAGATTTAGTAATCGGTAATCCAAATATAGATAATATTATTATATTACCTAAAGAAGAGTGGAAGAAAGAATTTAAAACTAAGAAGTGGGCAACTTTAAAAAAAGCCCGAAGCTTCTTCAAAGAGTTACAAAAGAAGGAGTTTGATATAGCCTTAGATGTTCATGGCTTATTCAAAAGTGGCCTAACAGCATACTTGAGTGGAGCTAAAAAGAAAATTGGTCCTGCTAAGGGTCGAGAGGGATCTACTCTTTTTTATGATCACAAGGTTGAACTGCCTACAGAAGAGATTCATCAGATTGATAGGAATCTACAGATAGCTAAAGGGGTAGATGTCAAGGCTGAGACTGTAAGTTTTGATATAACCCTTTCAGAAGAGGAAAGAAAGAAGGTAGATCAGCTATTAAAAGGCTTAGCAATAAATGATAGCAAGTTATTAATTACTATTAATCCCTACACTAGTTGGAGTTCAAAGAATTGGTTAAATCAACGTTGGGCAAAAGTAGCTGACAAATTAATCAAGGATTTTAATTGTGAGCTTATATTTACTGGAAGTCCTGCTGATAGAGCTGGGGTTGATGAGATTATAGATTTGATGGAGGAAGATCCATATAATTTAGCTGGAAGAACTAATCTTAAAGAACTTGCAGGAGTCTATGATAGAGCAGATTTATTTATTGGTTGTGATACAGGTCCAATGCATTTGGCAGTAGCAATGGCAACTCCTGTGATTGCTTTATTTGGTCCAACAAATCCACTAACCCATGGTCCTTACGGAGATAATAACATTGTAGTTAAAGGAACTGAAGAGTGTAGATGTTGTTGGAAAAGAGTCTGTAAGCATAATAATGAATGCATGAAATCAATTAGTGTAGATGATCTGATAGATAATGTAGAATTGATAATTGATAATTTATAATTATAATATTTTTATTTTCTGGAACAATAAATTGAAATAGTTTCCAGAAGGGTGAGTATATTGAATAGAAAGAATAATTTGATTTACAAGAAAATATTTAATTTTTCTATAAGAATAATTAATCTTTATAAGTATCTCTCTAAAGAAAAGAAGGAATATATATTAGCTAAGCAATTATTGCGTTGTGGAACGAGTATTGGAGCTAATATCAGAGAAGGGTTAGATGGTCAAAGTAAAAAAGATTTTATTGCTAAATTTTCTATATCATTAAAAGAAGCTGGAGAGACAGAGTATTGGTTAGAGTTGCTTGTTGCATCAGATATTTTAAAAAGAAAGCAAGTTGAGTCGTTATTGTCAGATATAGAAGAGATTATTAAGATATTGACCTCTATATTGAAAACGAGTAGAGAAAGGATAAATAATTAGCTTTGAATAATGATTATAGTTAAAAGGTATTGATTTATAATTATCAATTATGCATTATAAATTGTAAATTAAGTATTTAGGAGTTGGACTTATGAATGATTATATAAAGAATGCGAAAAGAATAATTTTAATAGATTTATTATATTTAGGGGATTTAATCTTTGCTACTCCTTTTATTAGAAATTTAAGAAAGAAGTACCCTAAAGCTCAAATAGATATGATCGTTAATTCTAACTTTTTTGATATTATGGAGGAAAATCCTTATTTAGATAATATCTATGCTTATAATAAGAAATGGAGTATAAAAGAGAGTTGGCAATTTGCTAGAAGATTAAGAAAGAATAAATATGAATTAGGTCTTAACCTTCATGGTAATTGGCGTACTGCTCTATTACTGAAAGTAGTTAATCCAGATTATAGTGTTGGATATGGGGCTAAGGGTAGAGGTGTTTGGCTTGATCAAGAGTTATCCTTTGTAGAGGATAAGCATATGGTAGAGACATATCTTAAGTTTTTAGAGGATCTGGGCTTTGAAGATTTTGATGATCAAGGGATAGAGTTAGCAATTAGTCAAGAGGCTAATGAGAATATGATTTCTTTCTTAAAAGATCATGATTTAGATAGTCAAGATAAGTTAATAGGCCTTAATACAGGAGGAAGTTGGCCAACTAAGCAATGGACTGAAGAAGGATTTGCTGAGCTTGGAGATAAATTACAAAATCAACTAAAGGCTAAAGTTATATTTTTTGGTGGTCCTGGCGATGTAGAGAGGGTTAATAAAATAGTTAGTCTAATGAATACGAATCCAATTATTGCGACAGGGAAGACAACCTTAAAAGAATTGGCTGCTCTAGCAGAGAAGTGTGATCTCTTTATTAGTGGTGATACAGGTCCTGTTCATGTGGCAGCAGCAGTAGGAACTCCCACAATAGCATTATTTGGCCCTTCTGATGAGAATAAATATAGACCTTATGGCAAGAAGCATCAAGTGATTGAAAATGGAATAGAATGTCGTCCTTGTGGCCATCATCACTGTCCATTAAAGCACCATAATTGTTTAGAGAAGATTAGTGCTGATGAGATTTTGGATCAGATAATAGATAATAGATAATAGATAATAGATAATGACCAAGTCTAAAGTGGAATTTAATGGGGATAGTGTGACATTTTGGCGGCTAGCCTCTCTAGCTATTAAGTACTATTTTATAAGCTTTAAGCTAGCAACTAGTAGCTAATAGCCAGCAGCTAAAACAGTTGTATAGTAACTGATATTAGTTTAATTATAAACTTTAATTAATAACCTCAAACTATTATTATTAATTCTAAATTAATAGTGAGGGGAAGTTATATAATAAATGAAAAGATTAAATATACTCCAGATCCATTCAGCTAAAGCTTTTGGGGGTGGAGAAGTACATCTATATCAGTTAGTAAGAGAGTTATCTCAAAGAGGACATAATCTTACATTAGTAATTAGAGATAATTTAGTCGATAAATTCTCGGATCTGAATATTGATATTAATCCGATGTCGCTAAAGAATGTTTTAGATTTTGTATCATTATTTAAATTAGTTAGGATCATTAAAGAAAAGCAGATAGATATTATCCATGCCCATCGAGGTAAAGATTATTGGTTAGCTATTATGGCTGCTAGTCTAGCTAATAGAGCTAAGGTAGTTATTACTAGACATATTTTGAAGCCTTTAGGGAAGACATATCTTCACCACCACCTATATAATAAAATCAGTAAAATTATAGTTGTTTCGAATGGGGTTAAAAGGATTTTGATTAATGAAAATAATCTTCCCTTAGACAAGGTTGAATTAATTTATAATGGGGTAGATTTGAGTGAGTTTCGAGCTAGTAAATTTGATAGTAGTAGTTTAAAAGAAGATTTTGAGATTGAAGATCAAGATATTGTGGTGGGAACTGTAGGCAGGCTAGCAGAAAATAAAAATCAAAAGTTTATCTTAGAAGTAGCTTCTAAATTAAAAGCACAGATAAAAGATATTAAGTATCTAATTGTAGGCGAAGATGATAGTTCTAATAAGTATTATAAAGCTAAGTTAGAAGAGATGGTTCAAGGATTTAATTTAAATAAACAAGTGTATTTAACAGGTTTTCGTAAAGATATCCCAGCTCTAATGAATCTGATAGATATATTAATTGTTCCATCTAAAGAAGAGGCCTTTGGAATAGTTGCAATTGAAGCTATGGCTATGAAAAAGCCTGTAATAGCTAGCAAAGTAGGAGGATTAACAGAAGTTATTCAAGATGGAAAGACTGGATTTTTACTTCCTTTAAAAATAGATAGCTTTGCAGAAAAAATAAAAGAATTAGTTAATAATTCTAAGTTAAGAAGTGAGATGGGAGAAGCAGGATATAAGCGAGTTTTAAATAATTACACAATAGAAACTATGATAAATAAGACTGAAAAAGTTTATTATGATATTGTGGATGATAAGTATCAGTGAGATGGAAACAATTAATGGTGAATTCAAAATATATTTTAATCTCATCTTGGAATTGACTGGATTATAGTCTTAAAAGAAGGAGGGGATATAATGGCTGATCTTGCAGCATTAGTTTTGACTTATAATGAAGAAGGTAATATCAAAGAGTGTTTAGAGAGTATTAACTGGATTGAGGAGATAGTTGTTATAGATTCTTATAGTAGTGATAATACAATAGCTATAGCAAAGGATTATACTGATAGAGTTTATCAAAGAAAATTTGATGATTTTGCCTCACAACGTAATTTTGCGTTGGATAAGATTGAAGCCACATGGGTTTTAGTAGTAGATGCTGATGAAAGAGTTACTTTAGAGCTAAAAGATGAAATTTTGAATCTTTTAACTTCCCCCCAAGCAGATGCTTATAAAATTCCACGTAAAAATTACTTTTTGGGTAGTTGGATTAAGTATTGTGGGTGGTATCCAGATTATACTCTGAGACTATTTAAGGCACAGGAGAATAGGTATAGTGGCTTAGTCCATGAAGGAGTAAAGATTAAAGGAAAAGTAGATAAGGTAAATAATGCATTTATTCATTATACATATCGTAATTTAAATCATTATTTAAGTAAGATTAATCATTATACTAGCCTTGATGCCGAGAAAAAATATAAGGCAGGAAAGAAAAAGGGACTAGCATATATTATTCTAAGACCTATAGTAGAGTTTATAAAGAAATTTATTTTGAAGAAAGGGTTTTTATTAGGAATGCCAGGCTTAATCGTATCGGTTCTATCCTCTTATTATCAATTTTTAAAATATATTAAGTTATGGGAGAAGAATGTTAGTAGTGACAAGTGACAAGTGACAAGTGACAAGTGACAAGTGACAAGTGACAAGTGACAAGTGACAAGTGACAAGTGACAAGTGACAAGTGACAAGTGACAAGTGACAGCAAAAAAATGGAATGATAATCAAAAATAGTAAAATTGGGTATAATTGTTTATAAATATTATATCTGAGAGGTGTTTTTGATGAAGTGTCATAGAGATTTGTTGGTTTGGAAAGATTCTATTGATTTAGTTGAGGAAACTTATAAATTAACAAATGATTTTCCTAAGCATGAATTATATGGATTAACTAGTCAAATTAGAAGAGCTGCTATATCAGTTCCATCAAATATAGCAGAAGGTGCTGCTAAAAATTCTAAAAATGAATTTAAACGATATCTATATATAGCCTTAGGATCATTATTAGAAGTTGAAACACAACTAATAGTAGCTAAAAGATTAGAGTATATATCTAAAACTTTAGATCGTCAATTAACAGGAATTCGTAGAATGATTTTAGGATTGATAAAGAAGTTATAATATTTTAGACTTAAATGTTTTTCTAGTTACTCGTTACTAGTAACTAGTTACTGTACTTTGGAGGAGCGGTGAATGATGAAAAAGATACTTTTTTTAAATAGTTGTGTAGAGTGGGGTGGAGGAGAGAAGTGGACCTTTGATACTGCTGAGGAATTATATAAGAGAGGATATGAAGTAATTGTTGCTAGTGTAGCTGAAAGTGAGCTTTATCAAAGATCACAAGAAGTTGGAATTAAGACTAAAGTTGTTCCCGTAAAAGGAACTTTGTCTGTACTTAATCCTATAAAACTATTTTCTTTTGTTAATTATCTAAAAAGAGAAGAAATAGATACTATCTTTTTGAATTTATCCCAAGACTTAAAATTTGGAGCATTAGCAGGAAAGCTAGCAGGAGTAGAGCAGATAATCTATCGGAGAGGTAGTGCTATTCCTATCAAAGATAGATTTTATACCAAATTCTTATTAGGTAATTGTGTTAGTGATATTATTGCAAACTCTCAAGCTACTAAAGATACAATTCTAGTTAACACTTCAGATTGGCTAAAGGAAGATAAGATAGAGATTATTTATAACGGGATAAAGTTAGATCAAGTGGAAGTCAAGGCTCAAGGGGCAGATATAAGAGAAGAGTTTGGAATTAAAGATGATGAAATTTTAATAGCAAATGTAGGAAGATTGAGTAAGCAGAAGGGGCACAAATGTCTGATAGAAGCTATTGATCATTTAAGAAAAAAGATAGATAACTTCAAAATTTTACTTGTAGGAAAAGGGGAGTTAGAAGAAGAATTAAAGAAGCAAGTCAAAGAATTAGGCTTAGAAGATTATATTATCTTTACTGGATTTAGAACTGATGTTTATAATATTATGTCTCAAATTGATTTTTTATTGCATACAGCATTATGGGAAGGTTTTGGATTTGTAATTGCAGAGGCTATGGCAGTTGCTAAAACTGTAGTTAGTACTGATGTGAGTAATATATCGGAGATCATAGTGTCCAATAAGACAGGATATTTAGCCAAAAGTAAAGATCCTGTAGATATTGCTGAAAAGACTTTGAAGATGATTAATAATCAAGATAGAGATGAAATGGGTCAATTAGCTAAGCAAGTAATAGAAGATAATTTTAGTTTTGTAGATAAAGTCGATGAATTGGAAGAACTTTATTTAAAGAATAATTAAAAAGTTTTTATTATTATTAAGAGGTGAAAAATTATGTCTCTGAAATTAGAGATAGGTACGAAGATTAACTATATCAAAGAGGAAGCTAAGCAAAATAATCAGGTGCTATGGATTAATGAAGATGTTAAAAATAGAGAATTTGAAGAATTTATTAAGAATATTGAAAATCAAGAGGCGGGAGAGAAAGTATATGATATTCGTAATGCTTTAATTCATTTTGAAGCTGATGATATTCCTGGGGTTAATGAAGATATTATAATAAAGAAATTTAACCTTACTAGAAGATACGATAAGTTAAGATTCTGCTTCTTGGATTCAAAAGCAGTTAGATCATTAAAACTAGCCTTAGCTTTAGAAAATATTGGCCTAAGAACTCCTAAACCAATTGCTTTGTTAGAACAGCGGGGTAAATTTAATCAGATAGTTTATAGCTATTTTATCACTGAATATATTGATTATGATTATAATCTCTTAGATATTCTCAAGGATTATGATCATCCTTTAAGAAGTAAGGCTCAAGAGTGGTTACCTCAAATTGCTCGAGATATTAAAAAGATGCATGATGCTGGTATAGTTCATAATGATTTGCATGCAGGTAATATCTTAGTGGGGGATATTGATAATAACCCTAAATTCTATTATATAGATTTGAATAGAGGTAGAATCAAAAAAAGTCTAAAACTGAAGACTAGAATGCAAGATTTGGCTAGATTCAAATTAAAAAGAGATGAACAGGAAATATTTATTAAGAGTTATGATCCTAACAGCTATAATGAATTATTAGAATTGATGGCTAAGCTAAGAGATAGACGGGAGAGATTTTTGAAGTTTAAGAGAAGATTAAAGAGTTTTATTAAAAATTAAACTTACAATCTTTAGATAAAAGTATTTTAAAATGTAAATGGATGGAGATGGAAAGTGATGATTGATAGATTAAGAACAATTAGGGAACGTTTAAAGTATTCACCAGCAAAGTTTTTAAATTCTCATAGTGAGGGGGATAAAAAAGATATATTTATCTTTACTAGTCCTCGAAGTGGGTCAACTTGGTTGATGGAATTAATAGCTTCTCAAGACAATATTAAATTTGTTAATGAACCCTTACATATTAATCGACATAAAGGGCTATTGACAGATATTACCCCTGATTGGTCTGAAATATACTCTAAGAAAAATAGAAAAGAAAAGTTTATGAATTATTTTTCTAGAATTCTAAATGAAGAATTATATGTAGGCCAGCAAAAATTAAAGGAGCTTTTTAACGGTGAATTTAAATTTATTACTAACAGAAGGGTTTTTAAAATTTTAAGAGCCAAAGATTTAATTAATTACTTTGAAGATGAATTTCAAATTCAGGTAGTTTATTTATTAAGACACCCTATTGCAGTTGGTTTATCTTTAGCCGAGAGAGGCTTTGAAGAAAGGGTTGAGTATTTCTTAAATAACAAAGAATACATAGACCAATTTTTGAATGATGATCTAGTTGAATTTTCTAAATTTATTTTAGCTAATGGGTCCAAATTTGAAATTAAGATTTTACAGTGGTGCCTTGAAAATCTACCTCCTCTTAAATTCTTAGATAATAAAGAATGGTTAATTATAAGTTATGAAGAGATGGTAATTGAAGAAGAAAATACTTTGGATAAATTATACAAAGAGTTAGAATTAGAAAGTTTAGATAAGCTTTATAGACAAGTAGGTATACCTTCAAGAACTACTTCTAATGATCAAGCTGAAAAGATTTTAAATAAGAGTGATAAAGAGAATATAATTAAAAAGTGGACAAAAAAAATATCGAAGGAAGAAGAAGAAAAGGCTTTTATTATTTTAGATAAGTTTAATATTGATATTTATCAAAGAGCTAAGTTTACAATTAATAGCAAAAGTGATTTCTTTAATAATTAAACAGGAGGGATATAATGAAAATCAGTGGATTTTCAATGGTTAGGAATGCAACAAAACTGTATTATCCAATTAAAGAGGCTATAGAATCAGTTTTACCTATTTGTGATGAGTTTGTAGTAGCAGTAGGTAAAGGAGATGAGGATGACTATACAAGAGAGAGAATAGAAAGTATAGATAGTGATAAGGTTAAGATCATTGATACAGTTTGGGATGAAAAGGATTTTAAAGGTGGACGAGTCAATGCTATCCAAACTAATATTGCCTTAGATGAATGTAGTGGAGATTGGTGCTTTTATTTACAGGCTGATGAGGTTGTACATGAAAAATATTTAGCAGTAATTCAAGATAGGTGTGTAGAATTGTTAGATGATGATGATGTAGAGGCTTTGGTATTTGACTATCGCCATTTTTGGGGGGATTATGAACATTATCATAAGAGCCATGGTTGGTATAAAAGAGAAGTACGTATGATTAAAAATAATAAAGGGATTAAGTCTCATAATAGTGCCCAAGGTTTTAGAAAAGATGGACGACCTGTTAGAGCTGCTCATGCAAAGGCTGAGATTTTTCATTATGGCTGGGTAAGGCCCCCGCATTATATGCAGAATAAGAAAAAAGCTTTGGATAGTGTTCACTGGGGTAAAAAGAAGGCAGAAGAATACTATAATCAAGCAGCAGATGAATTTGATTATGGTCCATTAGATAGACTAGCTGTTTACAGGGGAACTCATCCTAAAGTAATGAAAGAGTGGATTGCTAAAATGGATTGGAAAGACAAATTACAGTATAGTGGAGAACCTGATCCAAGAAGAGAGTTACACAAGCATGAAAAGAGAAAGACTAGAATAATTACCGCAATAGAGCAATGGTTAGAGAGAAAGTTTGGTGGTAAGGTATATTTGAGTGGACATAGGAATTATAAATTATTAGGAAATAAATAGTGTGCATCTGGAGGTAGGTCTATAGTGATTAGTAATTCGTCAGGGTTATCAGTTATTATTAGTATTTATAAGAAGGTTGAATATCTAGACTTAGTGCTAGATTCTTTAAAACAGCAGAGGTATAAAAATTTTGAAGTTATTATTGCAGAAGATAATGATTCAGAAGAATTAAAAAAATTCATAGAACAAAAGAGAAAAGTATGTAACTTTAAGATAAAACATGTATGGCAAAAAGATAAAGGATTTAGAAAAAGTAAAATACTAAATAAAGCTATAAAAGAAGCTGAATTTAATTTTTTAGTATTTGTTGATAGTGATTGTATCTTGCATAAGAGATTTTTGGATGAATATGCGAAACGAAAAAATACTAATGATTGTTTATTTGGTAGAAGAGTTATGTTAAGTCCTAAATTAACTGAGAGCTTATTAAAAGAAAAAAATATTAATGGGCTATCTTTAAAAAAAATATTATTTTCTAAAAGTCGTCATTTGGAAGAAGGATTATATATTCCCTTTGATATGAATTTAATTAAACGTAAAGCTGTAATGATAGGTTCAAGCTTTGGGCTTCAAAAAAATATTATTTACAAAGTTAATGGTTTTGATGAGGACTATGAAGGGTATGGCTTTGAAGATGCAGATTTGCAATGGCGATTAGAGAGTATAGGTGTTAAATTTAAATCATTAAGAAATAAAGCTATACAATATCATTTGTTCCATGGTAGAGGTGGTCAAAAAGAAGCTTTCAATAAGAATCAGAAGGTATATAATAGAAAGAAAAAAGAAGGAAATGTATTTTGCCATAATGGATTGATAAAGAAGTAATAAGTAAAATCAGCACATAAAAAATTATATTAAAATTCAAAAATAATAGTTAAATATAAAAAATTTCAGACATAAGTATAAAGCTTATTGTCTCTTTATTATAAGATATAAATAGTTTATATGATAATTGGTTAATGCCTTAATTTTTAAGAAGTCAAGAATTATCAAAGGAAGGGAGGAAAATATTAATGAAAATTAAGCCTAACTCTAATAAAGAGAAAATAATTCATAATAAAAATATAACTGATATTAATTATTCTTTCTTTAAAAGGTTATTTGATATTATACTCTCGCTTCTGGGGATTATGATTACTATCCCAATTATGATTAGCATAGCTATAGCCATTAAGCTGGACTCTCCTGGTTCGATTATCTTTAAGCAGACTCGCTTAGGTAAAGGTGCTAAGAAGTTCAGTATCTATAAGTTTCGATCTATGATTCAAGGTGCAGAGGAGAAGACTGGGGCGATTTGGGCTAAAGAGAATGATTGTAGAGTTACTAACGTAGGAAAGTTCCTTCGAAGGACGCGTCTAGATGAGTTACCTCAATTATTCAATATTTTAAAAGGGGAAATGACTTTAGTAGGACCTCGACCTGAGAGACCTATTCTAGCTCAAAAGTTTGAGGATCAATATCCTGGCTTTGAAGATAGGCTAGTGGTTAAGCCAGGCTTGACTGGATTGGCACAGGTGAAAGGTGGCTACAATCTAAGTGCTAGACAGAAATTAAGGTTGGATATGATATATATCAAAGAACGGAATTTATTCTTGGATCTATGGATTGTCTTCAAGACTATAGTAGTTATGATTAAAGGAGAAGGAGCGAGATAGGAATACTAAGAAAAGATATTCTTAGCCATAGATTAATACAAATAAGATTTAAGTTTTACTAATCAAGATCAAAAGATATTTGGAACCACAGATGAACACGAATGTACACGAATAAGATCATTAAATAAAAATAATTAGGAGTATTTAAAACTCTGTATTCTTATTAAAACTAGAACTGAATTTACTCTATATAGATTAAAGTATTTTAAAAATAATAATTGATGGTTTAAGAACTTAGTCTTTTATTAGTGTAAATTCGTGTGGATCCGTGGTAAAAAATTATTTAGTTTTATATTTTTAGTAAAAATAATTAGTCTAATTCATATGTTATGTTAAAAATAATGAGTTTGTTATCAATTTTGCAAATGACAGTAGAAAAAACTTTATATTTTCTGTATAATCTACAAGGAAGTTACTTTTTATAATAGAAATATTAATAATATAAGAAATAAGAAGAGGTGAGCAAAATTGTTGATTGCTAATACAGCAGATTCTAAAGTTAATAGATTCTTAGATCAGGGAATTATAGTCGGGACCTTTATCTTTGCCTTAGGTTCTTTGACATCTAAGGGTATATCCAGTATTGGAATTGGACTAGCCTGCTTGTTATGGCTAATTAGAATTATAATCACTAAGAATTATCAGTTTAAGCGGACCAAGCTAGATCTACCTATCTTAGCCCTAATAGCAAGTATCTTTATTTCGGGAATAGATGCTTGGAGTATGGAGATCTTGGATAGTAGTGAGAAGATCATCTTAGCAATTCTATTCTATTATGCCATAATTAATACTATTGATAGTTTAGATAAAGTTAAGCAATTATCTTATACAATCCTCTTTTCGATGATTATTTCTGCTGGTTATGGTTCTTATTGTTTTTATATTAAAAATAAAGAATTTATTTCCAGGGGATTATCTGTTAGGTATATAAGGCTAAAAGGCTTTATGTCTCCATTGGCTTTTGGTGGATTACTAGCTATTTTTATTATCTTTTTAGTTGTTTATCTTTTATGGGGGAAAGTTAATAAATTAAAAAAGGGGATTATTCTTTTGTTAGGTATAACTATGTTTATATTCTTGGTGTTAACCAAAACTAGAGGGGCATGGTTAGGATTCACAGGTGGCTTATCTGTGTTAGCTTGGTTAAGGGATAAAAGAATAATTATTGTTTTCTTAATTATATTAGTTATGTTATCTTTATTTTTACCCGGACAGTTTACCAATATAGCTAAAAGTATTATAGATATTAAAAATAATCCTTCAAATTTGACTAGAATTGCCCTATGGCAGACTTCTTGGAGGATATTCAAAGATCATCCTATAAATGGGATAGGGTGGGGAGGATTTAAAAGATATTATAAATCTAATTTTGAAAAGTATCCTGTCAAATATGAAGTAACTGAAACTAGAGAGAAAGGTCATATAGAAAATCTGAAAAAATTTGATCATGTACATAATAATTTCTTACAATTTCTTGTTCAAGCAGGTATAATTGCTTTATTATCATTTATAATTTTAATGTTTTTTATACTTGAATTATTATATAAAGGATATTACGATTTAGAGGAAAATAATTTAAAGTTATTTGTTTTAGCATCATTTTGTGGAGTAATCACATTCAATATTCAAGGACTAACTGAGTTTAATTTTGGGGATACAGAGACCTTGCGATTTTTTTGGTTTTTAATAGCTTTGAATGTAATTATAATTAGACTAAATCTTAGTAGGAATTCTAATTAAATTTTATTATTTGGTATAGTTAATTGATTTTAAAGCTTCACTATTGATTTTTTGAAATACAAAGCATAGAATGTTTTTCCATTTTTTTCATAGAGGTATAAAGCTATTAATGTAGAATTCAAATTTTAGATAAATATTAGTTTGAAGTAGCTTATATGAATAGATAAAAAAGATATTATAAATATAGTTTTGTGAGGAGTTATTTTAATTAGTTATATTTTTATAATTAGAAATTTAAACCCTTATATTTATATATAATATAGAAGAAAGGAAGATTAGATGTATCCTTTAAAATTTAAACCGATTTATAAAGAAAAAATCTGGGGTGGGGTAGCGTTATCTAATAACTTTGGGCGTGATTTACCATCTGATTCCATTGGAGAAAGTTGGGAAATTGCAGCTCATCAGAATGGGACGAGTATAATTACTAATGGTAGATTTGCCGGACAGACATTAATGGAAGCAATAAAAGAAGAGGGAGATAGGGTTCTAGGAAGCTATGCAAAGGAAGAATACTATGATAAGTTTCCCTTATTAGTGAAAATTCTAGATGCTAATGCTAAATTATCTGTACAGGTGCATCCAGATGATGAGTATGCTAATAAGTATGAAAATGGAGAGCTTGGGAAAACAGAGATGTGGTATATTATTGATGCTAAAGAGGATGCTAAATTGATTTATGGTGTTAAACCGGAAATAGAAAAAGAAGAGTTTGCAGCCGCTATAAAAGAGGGAAGGCTAGAAGATAACTTGATTGAAATAACTGTAAAAGCAGGAGATGTATTGTATATTCCTACTGGTACTGTTCATGCAATTGAGGAAGGGATAGTGCTGGCTGAAATACAGCAGAATTCTGATACCACCTATAGAGTTTATGATTGGAATAGATTAGGTAAAGATGGTAAACCTCGTGATCTGCATATTGAATCTGCTCTAGATGTTATTAACTTTGGAAGAAGTCCTAGAGAGAAAGTTACAGGGCTAGAAATTAGAGAAGATGGTTATATTAGAAGAATTTTAGTGTCTTGTCCTTATTTTACTACAGAAACAATAGATATTATCAACAATTATAGAGATAAAACTGATGGAAGTCGTTTTTATATTATAATGGGACTAGCAGGAGAGGCCAAGTTGCTATATGATGGTGGTGAATTTGACTTAAAAGCTGGAGAAACTGTATTATTACCTGCTGAATTAGGAGAATATAAAATAAAAGGTGAGTGCAAATTAATAAAGTCTTATATTAGGAATCCCGAAGAATTAAAAGCTGAACTAATAGAGCAAGGATATAGTGAAAAAGATATTAATATGATTGAGGGGTTACAGTAATTTATATAAAGAACTTGAGGTGATTTTAACTTACTACTTATAGGTTGGTAGGAGAAAGGTTGATTTAATTGAGACCAAAGACTATATTAGTAATTGGTGGTGCAGGATATATAGGTTCTCATCAGGTTAAATTGCTAGATCAAAGAGGCTATAATGTAATTGTTTATGATAATTTATCTACAGGCTATCGAGACTTAGTTACAGTTGATAATTTTGAAGAAGGTGATTTGGCTGATAAGGATAGATTAAGAGAGGTCTTTAATAAATATCAGATAGATGCTGTAATGCACTTTGCCGCTTTTATTCAAGTAGGAGAATCGATTAAAGATCCTGCTAAATATTATCGCAATAATGTAACTAACGCAATTAATTTATTAGATATAATGTTAGAATATGACGTTAAAAACCTTATTTTCTCTTCAACAGCAGCTGTTTATGGTGAACCAGAAGAAATTCCAATTAAAGAAACTCATACTAAAGCTCCAATTAATCCTTATGGTCGATCTAAATTGATGATAGAAAAAATTTTAAAAGATTATGATCAAGCTTATGGTTTAAGATATACTTGTTTTAGGTATTTTAATGCTTCTGGTGCTGATGATAGTGGAAGGATAGGCGAGAAACATAATCCTGAGACTCATCTAATTCCACTAATATTACAGACAGCATTAGGAGAAAGAGATGATATATATATATTTGGTATTGATTATAATACTAAAGACGGAACTTGCATTAGAGATTTTGTTCATGTCAATGACTTAGCTGATGCTCATATTAAAGGTTTAGAGAGACTATTTGGGGGAGGAGGTTCAGAAACTTTTAATTTAGGATCAGGTAAAGGTTATTCTGTTAAGGAGATTATAAACCAGGCTAAGGAAATAACAGGAGTTGATTTTAAGGTTGTAGAAGGTGAAAGAAGAGATGGCGATCCTGCTATATTAATTGCTGATAGTTCTAAAGTTAAGCAAGTTTTAAAGTGGGAACCTAAGTATACTTTAAATGATATCATAAGAACAGCATGGAATTGGCATAAACATAATTAGATTGAGCTTTTAATTAATAAATAAAGAGAAGATAATTATATAAATAACTAAGACATAATCTATATTTATACTTTAATCTTGTTAAATGTAAATTTCATATAGTGTTTAAATAATAAATATATATTTAGGGGGAGTTTTATATGATAACACCATTAATTATGGCTGGGGGAGTAGGAAGTAGATTTTGGCCATTAAGCCGTAAGCATCGGCCAAAACAGTTTTTGAATTTGGTAGATAAAAATAGAAGTATGATTCAACATACTGTAGATAGGATTAGTAAATTGACTGATCATGATAATATTTTTATTGCTACTAATGAAGAGTATGTTAAAGAGATGAATGAGCAGTTACCAGAGGTTCCTCTAGAGAATATAACAACAGAGCCGATGCGTAAGAATACAGCGGCTTGTATTGGTTTAGCAGCCTTACATATGGCTAAAAAGGATCCAGAAGCAGTAATGGTAGTATTGCCAGCAGATCATTTGATTCTTGATGAAGATAGGTTTATTGAGACGATAGAGGTTGCTGTTAAAATTGCCCAAAAGGGAGAAAACTTAGTTACTTTAGGAATTGAACCAACTCATCCCGAGACTGGATATGGATATATTAATTATAAAGATAAATATGATGCGGTAGAGGATCATGAGGTTTTTGAAGTAAAAGCCTTTACAGAGAAGCCTAATAAAGAAACAGCTTGTGAGTTTTTAGAACTTGGAACTTATCTTTGGAATAGTGGAATGTTTATTTGGAAAGTTTCTACTATTTTGAATAAGTTTAAAAAGCATATGCCTAAATTATATGATGGTTTAAAAAAGATAGATCAAGCCCTAGGTACTAAGAATGAATCTGAAGTATTACAAGAAGAATTTGAAAAGTTTGATAGTATTTCTATAGATTATGGTATAATGGAGAAGTCTGAAAATATCTATGTAGTACCAGGTGATTTTGGTTGGGATGATATTGGTAGCTGGCCTTCTTTAGAAAGGGTTAGAAAGCAGGATAAGCATGGTAATGTTATTTCTGGTCATCACATTGGAATCGATACTAAAAATACCATTGTCCACGGTAATGGTAAGATAATAACTACTGTTGGTTTGGATGATGTAGTAATTGTTGATACTGAGGATGCAATATTAATCTGTGATAAGAAAAGGGCTCAAGAAGTGAAAAAGATTAGAAATTTATTAGCTAGTAACGGTTTGGACAAGTGTTTATAAAATTTCAATATTATAGATAAAAAAACAGGAGGTAATTATGAAAAAAAAGGCGCTTATAACAGGAGTAAATGGACAAGATGGTTCATATTTAGCAGAACTTCTTTTGGAAAAAGGATATGAAGTGTATGGTTTAATGAGAAGAAAGAGTAAAGTGAGTTATGGGAATGTAGAACATTTAAAGAATGATATAGAGTTTATTTATGGTGATATGACTGATTTGATTTCACTAATAAATGCAATGAAGATTTCACAGGCAGATGAGGTATATAATTTAGCTGCCCAATCTTTTGTAGGAACTTCTTGGGAGCAACCATTGGCTACAGCAGAGATAGATGCTTTAGGTGTTACTAATATGTTAGAAGCAATTAGGACAGTTAAGCCTGAAGCTAAATTTTATCAGGCTTCTACTAGTGAAATGTATGGGCTTGTGCAAGAGATGCCTCAAACAGAAGATACACCTTTCTATCCAAGGAGTCCATATGGAGTTGCAAAATTATATGGACATTGGATAACAAAAAATTATAGAGAAAGTTATCAGATATTTGGTTGTTCAGGTATATTATTTAATCATGAGTCTGAAAGAAGAGGTAAGGAGTTTGTTACTAGAAAGATTACTGATGCAGTAGCAAGAATTAAGCTAGGAGTTCAGGATAGATTAGAATTGGGTAATATGGATGCTAGAAGAGATTGGGGACATGCTAAAGATTATGTTAAGGCAATGTGGCTAATGTTACAACAAGATGAAGCAGATGATTATGTGGTTGCTACTGGAGAAACTCACAAAGTGAGAGAATTTGTTGAGTTGGCATTTAAGCATGTTGGAATTGATATAGAATGGAGAGGCGAAGGTGTAGAGGAAGAAGGAATAGATAAAGCAACTGGTAAAGTAGTTGTAGCAGTTAATCCTAAGTTCTTTAGACCAGCAGAGGTTGATGTATTATTAGGAAGTCCAAAAAAAGCTGAGAAAAAATTAAACTGGGAAAGGGAAATATCTTTTGAAGAATTAGTAAAAAGAATGGTAAAAGCAGATTTGAAGAGAGTAGAAAAAGAAGTGGCTTTCAATACTTATATGGAAGAAGCAGCTGCAACTAAAGAATAACTGAGGTGATATTTTGAAAGCGTTAATTACTGGGATAGATGGATTTGTAGGGAGATACTTAGTTAAGTATCTCCTTCTTAACAATATAGAGGTTTATGGTACTTATTTAGATAGGATAGATAAGAATGAATTTGCTAATGAACTGAAATTGTTGCAAATGGACATTAGCAATAAGGAACGAGTTGGCTCTATTTTAGAAGAGGTGAATCCTGATTATATAATTCATTTAGCTGCTCAAAGTTCTGCCAGCATTTCCTGGGAGAATCCGCAGTTAACTATGGGTGTAAATGTTAATGGGACTATTAATCTTTTAGAAGGTATTAGAGAATTAGACTTAGATCCAAGGGTATTATTAGTGGGATCAAGTGAAGAGTATGGTTTTATAAAAAGTGAAGACATACCCGTAAATGAGGCTCAAGATTTAAGGCCTGGGAATCCTTATGCAGTAAGTAAGATAGCCCAAACTAAAATTGGAGAAGTATATGCTCGAGCTTATAATTTAGATATTATTATGGTTAGGGCCTTTAATCATATTGGACCGAAGCAGAGACCTACTTTTGTAGCTTCTGATTTTGCTAAGAGAATTGCTGAAATTGAGCAAGGTATAATTGATCCTGTATTAATGGTAGGTAATTTAGATGCTAAACGTGACTTTACTGATGTTAGAGATATTGTTAAAGCATATTACTTGCTTTTGAAAGAAGGAATACAAGGAGAATTGTATAATGTTGGTTCTGGGAATAGTTATGCAATTCAATATATCCTAGATACTTTATTATCTTTGGCAGATGTGGAGATAGAAATTAAGACTGATCCAAGTAGAATGAGGCCATCAGATGTACCAATAGTTGAATGTGACAATTCTAAGCTTGTTAAATTAACTGAGTGGAAAGCAAATTATACAATAGAAGAGACATTAGAAGATGTTCTCAATTATTGGAGAGAAAATATTTAGAAGAGGGATATATATGATAGAAGGTATTAAGGAAATATATAGATATAGAGAAATGTTAAAAAATTTAGTAAAAAAAGATTTAAAAACAAGATATAAAGGCTCGATATTAGGATTTTTATGGACTTTTATAAATCCTTTGATTCAACTTATTGTATATTCAGTAGTTTTTACAACTGTAATGAAGATTAATATAGATAACTTTTCTATATTTTTGTTTGTAGGTTTAATTCCTTGGATTTTCTTTTCTAACTCTTTACTAGTAAGTGCGGGTACTATAATTAGTAATGAAAATTTAGTTAAGAAGATATATTTCCCTAGGGCAATTCTTCCGCTTTCAGTAGTTACTTCTGGACTTATAAATTTATGTCTTAGTTTTATTATTGTATTTATAGGTATTATAATTTCGGGAATTGAAATAGAATTCGTTGTCATATACTTACCATTATTAATTATAGTAGAATATTTAATTGTATTAGGTTTTTCTTTAATGGTATCAGCATTGAATGTTTATTTTAGAGACTTAGAGCATATTTTAAATTCAATTATGGCGGGATGGTTTTATTTTACCCCGATTATATACCCATTAGAAATGATTCCGGAAGAATATTTTGGATATTTCTTTTTGAATCCATTAGCTCCTATTATAGTATCTTTTAAAGATATTCTATATTATGGTCGTACTCCTGATTTTATAATGTTAGGAATAAGTGGCTTAACAGGTATTTTAATGGTTATTTTTGGTTATAGTTTATTTCAAATATTACAGAAAAGATTTGCGGAGGAAATATAATATGAATGTAATAGAAGTAAAAGATGTATCAAAAAAATATAGAATTTATTATGATAAAGGAAGTACTTTAAAAGAAAAAATTCTTTTCAGAAATAGAAATAAATATGAAGATAAATGGGTTTTAAAGGATATTAATCTAAAGATCAAAAAAGGTGAGACAGTTGGTTTAATAGGGGAGAATGGTTCTGGCAAGAGTACTTTACTTAAATTATTAACTAGGATTATTTATCCTAATAAGGGTGAAATCATAGTGAAAGGTAAGGTATCAAGTCTATTAGAATTAGGTGCTGGCTTTCACCCTGATATGACAGGTAGGGAGAATATATATACTAATGCTTCTATATTTGGCCTTACGAGAAAAGAAATTGATGATAGAATAGACGATATAATTTCTTTCTCCGAACTAGAAGAATCTATAGATAATCCGGTGAGAACTTATTCTTCTGGGATGTATATGAGGTTAGCTTTTTCAGTAGCTATCAATGTTGAAGCAGATATATTATTAGTTGATGAGATACTTGCTGTAGGGGATGCTAGTTTTCAAGCAAAATGTTTTAATAAAATGCAAGAATTAAAGAATAAAGGAACAACAATTATAATTGTATCTCATGATTTAGGTTCTATAGAAAGGCTTTGTGATAAATCTGTGTGGATAGATAAAGGAATTATAAAGTCAATTGGTATACCTTATGATGTAGATGCAGAATATTTAGATTTTATGGGGCAGAAGAGAAACAAGAAAAAAGAGGGAAAGAATCAAGGAACTAAAGCAAGCAATAATAATGATGAGCAGGAAGAAGATGATCAAAAACAAGATAGTAATCAGCAAAACAAAGAGAAAGATGATCGTTGGGGAAATAAATTTGTTGAAATACTAAATCCTAGATTAACTAATGAAAAGAATGAAGTAGCAAGTATATTTAAATCTGGAGAGAAGGTTAATATAAGGTTTGAATACATTAGACATAATAAAGAAATACAAAGTCCTGTATTTGGAATAGGTATATTCAGAGATGATGGGCTCAATTGTTACAGCACTAATACCCATATAGATAAAATTCAGAATATATCTATAAGTGATAGTGGAGAAGTTGAATGTGTATTAAAAGAGTTAAACCTTTTAGAGGGGAAATATACATTAGATTTGGCAGTTCATGATGAGGATGGATTACCTTATGATTATATTAGAAAAATCTTAAGTTTTGAAGTTTATTCTAAAAACAAGGATGTAGGAGTTTTTAGATTGAAACATCATTGGAATATTATAGATTAAATATAGTATCTAGCAGTATCAAAATGATTATAAGATTATATTGTAAGAAATTATTATAGTTAATGTAACTAAAGGATATGATAGCTATAAGCAATTGCCTATGTTATGATTTTTGTGTTATTGAATATTATATTCAAATTTTTGACAATACTATTAACTTAGGAGAGAAATTTATGAAACAAAATAAAAGTAAGGTTTTAAAGATAAAGGATTATATAGAGAACGAAATTATTAGTATTAAAGATCAGGAATCTGATTTAAATACTAAAGAGAATAAAGATTTGTTGAATTTTAAACTCCAACAACTTGAATCAAATATAGATCAAAATAATAATAATTGGGATGTTAATTCTCAACAAGATATAACTTCACATAGGAAGATTATCGGTAAATTTATAGTATTTTCAAAAAAAATAATTAGAAAATTATTGTCTTGGTATATTAATCCTATAGTTGGACAACAGAAATCTTTTAATGGGTCTGTTACAAGAACCTTGAATGAATTGTATAAATTTACAAAAGGTATTATTCCAAATATTAATTCTAATTATAATGAAATCAATATGTTAAAAGGTCAAATCAATTGTCTTACTCAAAGCATCGAAGAAATAAGATCTAGAGAAAACAAATTTAGATCTGAAATTGACCAAACAAAAATAGAAATAAATGATTTAAAAGAAGGAATAAATGACTTAGAGTTAGAGATAGTTAATTCAAGAGAAAAAATATATGAAGTAGAAGCAGAGATTAATAATATGGAAGAAAGAGTATATGAAAGAATAGAGAACTTAACTAAAAAATCAAATGATAGAGAGAATACAATAAAAGAAATAATAAATGAAATAGAGATGAAAGTAAATAGCTCCAAAGAAGAAGTATATGAAAGAATAGAGAACCTAACTAAAAAATCAAATGATAGAGAGAATACAATAAAAGAGATAATAAATGAAATAGAAATAAAAGTAAATAGCTCCAAAGAAGAAATATATGAAAGAATAGAGAACTTAGCCAAAAAATCAAATGATAGAGAGAATACAATAAAAGAAATAGAAAAAAATATTACTAATATTAATAATGAAACACAAGATAAAAGTGAAGCTATTGATTTTGATTATTTAGAATTTGAAAATAAATTTCGAGGTAGCGAAGAGTTAATAAAAAACAGAATGAAAAAGTATTTTAATTACTTTAGAGAAAAAAGTAATGTTCTAGATATTGGATGTGGGAGAGGAGAATTTCTAGAGCTCCTTCAAAAGGGTAATGTTAATTCTAAGGGAATTGATATTAATAAACAAATGGTAGAACACTGTCAGAATAAAGGCTTAGATGTAGTTAGAAGTGATGCTATAGAGTATTTAGAGCAAGTAGAGGATGGTAGTTTAGATGGTGTATTTATGGGGCAAGTTGTTGAACATTTAGATTTGAATTATTTACTTAAGGTTATCGAATTGATTGATAAGAAGCTCACAGAAAATGGAATTTTTATTGCTGAAACTCCTAATCCACAGAGTATATATATATATGCTAATGCTTTTTATATAGATCCAACACATGTAAAACCAGTTCATCCTGCTACTTTGAAGTATCTAATAGAAAGATATAGCTTAGAGGTTATGGAAGTTCAAGGAGCATCAGCAATTCCGGAAGAGAATAAATTATTAACTATCCATGATGAATATTTGAAAAATGATAATCTTGAAAAGTTAAATAGTAATTGGGATAAATTGAATAATCTATTATTTAATTATAGAGATTATGCTATAGTGGCAAAAAAATTAGAGGTGGTGTAATAGAAAATGAGTGTAAAGACAATAGCTATATGTTCTTCACAAGTCCCTTATGTTAGGGGAGGAGCGGAAATTTTAGTTGATGAACTACATAAGCAACTATTAAAAAGAGGTTTTGAATCAGTTATTATAAATATACCTTTTAAATGGTATCCTAAGCAGCAATTAATTGATAGTGCTTTAGTTTGGCGTATGACTGATATAACAGAGAGTAACGGAAAGAAAATAGATAGAGTAATTTGTACAAAGTATCCAAATTATGTTGTGAATCACCCAGATAAAGTTTTATGGTTATTTCATCAGCATAGACAAATGTATGATTTGCTTGGTGGTGAATATTCAGAATTTAAAAACACGCCAGAAGATTTAGCTTATATTAATCAAGTGAAAAATATTGATAATAATACTATAACAGAAGCTAAAAAGGTCTTTACTATATCTAAGACAGTTTCTGGTAGGCTGAAAAAATATAATGATATTGAAAGTACGGCGTTATATCCTCCTACTAAACATGAGGAAGAATATTATACTGAAGATTATGATGATTATATATTTATTGCAAGCAGATTAGATAGTATAAAAAGAATTAATCTAATAATTGAAGCTATGAAATATACAAAAACAGATGCCAAATTACTAATTGCTGGGAAAGGTCCTCATGAAAATGAATATAAAAAACTAGCTAAGAAATTAGGGTTAAAGAATAAAGTTGTTTTTAAAGGGTTTGTATCAGATGAGGAACTTCTGAATTTGTATGCTAATTGTTTTTCAGTGTTCTTTTCACCCAAAGATGAGGACTATGGTTTTATTACAATAGAAGCCTTTAAAAGCAAAAAACCTGTAATTACTACAGTAGATTCAGGTGGAGTGCTTGAATTTGTAGAAGATGGAAAAACAGGATATGTAGTAGAAAATGATCCTAAAAAGATAGCAGAGAAAGTTGACTATTTATACAATAATAGAAATAAATGCAGAAAATTTGGTCAAAATGCTTATAAAAAGGTAGAAGAAATATATTGGGATAATGTAATAGAACAACTTACTAAAGAATATTAGGGGGATGTTATATGAAAGTAGCTTATTTTAGTCCGTTATCTCCTCAGAAGTCTGGGATCTCTGATTATAGTGAGGAGTTGCTTCCTAAGTTATCGGATAAGATGGATTTAGACTTGTATGTTGATGATTTTAAGCCTAATAATGAGTTTATAAAGAATAATTTTAATATATATAAAATAAATGATTTTGTGAGTGAAAATAAGTATGAAGATTATGATCATGTTATTTATAATATAGGAAATAATGCAAAATTTCATGAAAAAATTTATAAAATAGCATTAGAACATCCAGGGATAGTGATACTACATGACTATGCAATTCATCACTTAATAGTAGAAATGACTGCAGCTAAAAATAAAAACGAAGAATATATCGAAGAAATGAGATATAATTATGGAGAAAAAGGGAAAAAACTAGTAGATGACATGTTTCAAGGGAAGATTAGGCCTATTTGGGAAACTGGGAATACATTTGAATACCCTCTTAATAAAAGATTAATGGATAATGCAAAAGCTATAATAGTACATTCAAAGTATATTAGAGATTTAGTCAAGCAAACTAATAGTAAAGTTCCTATAAAATATATTCCTATGCCTACTCCAGATGTTGAATTTATACCTAAAGCAGAAAAAGATAAGCTCAGGAATAAGTATAAATTATCAAAGGATAAAATGATATTTTCATCTTTTGGATTTATAAGCAAAGAGAAAAGAATCGATAAAGTTATAAGTGTAGTTAAAAATTTAAAGAAGGAATTTAATGATTTTCTTTATCTATTAGTAGGAAGAGAAGCTGAAGGATATAATATTTCAAAATACATAAAGGAAAATAACATTGAGAGATATGTTAAAATAATTGGCTTTGTAGAGTTAGACGAATTTAAAGATTATATTAAACTTTCAGATTTCTGTATAAATTTAAGATATCCAACTCAAGGAGAGACATCGGCAAGCCTAGTGAGGATATTAGGTATGGGTAAACCTGCAATTGTAACTGATATAGGTACTTTTTCAGAATATCCTGATAATTGTACTCTTAAAGTTAGTTATGGAGCTAATGAAGAAGAGGATATATATAATGCTATCAAAGAAATGATAAATGATAAAAATAAATTGAAAAAAATGAGTAATAATGCTTATGAATATGTAAAAGAAAATCACAGAATAGAAAGTTCTGCTCAATTATATGTTGATTTATTAAAAGATATAGAGTTAGGAAAAGTGTATAAGGGGAATGTTGATGCCTATGTAGATATATATCAATCAGTTGGTAATAAATTGTATGAGATAGGGATTGATGAGAAGAATGAAGAGACATTATTAAGTATTGCTGAGGTTATTTCTGGTTTAGTATAAAAGATAATATGAGGAGGATGTTAATGAATTTACTAGCGTATATTTTGTGTTTAACAGGAATTATTAGTTTAGTAGTTATTCAACTAATAAAAAAAGAAGATAAAGATTTTATTGAAATTCTAGTTAGTTCAATGAGTTTATATCTTGTTATCATAAGTCTTGTGTCAGTAGTTTTTCTATTATTTAGATCCTATAGTTCGGTAATAGTATTAGCTGTTTCAAGTTTTTTAATAATTATCTATACAATCTATTACTTGTTTTTCGAATATAAGAATAAAGTCAAAAATATTAATCTCTTCAAATTATCTCTAGGCTCCTTATTAGTTTTAGGATTTGTAATAACAATGATAATATTTGTTGGAGGTAGATATGAGTTTATCCAGTTGACTGGAGATGCAGGAGTATATTCTGTAAGTGCGATGAATTTAGAAAAGAATGGAAAGTTGATTTCTAAATTAGAAGTTAGAGAAAACCTTTCTGATGAATTAAAAAAAATATATGATAAAGATAATTTATTATATTTTAATCCAAATACGAAGAATGGTAGTTATTTGCCAGGGATATATTTAGAATCTAATTCTGAAGGGGAATTGAGTTATTATTATCAATTTTATCCTGTATGGCCTATTATGATGTCTGTTTTTAGTAGTATATTTGGACAGGATAACCAGCATTATATTCTAGTTGTTTTTTATGTGCTTTTAGTATTTTTATTATATTATAGCCTGATTAAAATTGGTATTAGTAAGTTATATTCTTTTATGGGAGTTATATTATTAGGAACATCTCCTTTAGTAATACATTTTGCTAAATATCCCACTTCTGAATTGTTCTTATTATTTTTAGTAATGTATTGTTTTTATGCTATTACACAAAACAATTATCATAATATGATTATAGCAGGATTGATTATAACAGTTTTTTCCTTAACTCATATATCTACTTTTATGTATTTGCCTATCTTATTGTTAGGATTAGTTTTTATTTATCAGAAGAGAATACATCATTATTTTATTTTTTTGATAACTTCTTTTTCAGGGTTTTTAATTAGTATTCCTTATGGTTATTATGTTAGTAAAAGATATTTTTTAGATATTTATAATATGAATTTTGCTAGATTCTATGGAGAAAAAAGTCTTCAGTTTGGTATTTTAACGGTAACATTTTTGGGAGGGGTTGGCCTAATATTTTCACTAATTGGATTTTTTCAAAAATATAATTATAAAGGAGAATTAAATCATGATTAAGAATTTAATCAATAGTGTGATATTAGATTATAAATATACATCTAAGATTATAAGAGTATGGATAGCTACCATAGTAGGGTTTACTATATATAAAGGATATCAGTTGGGCTGGACTAATTCTATGATGCCTTCGCAAAATAATGCTTTTAGTAATTGGAGTCTAAGAAGATTATATGTTGATAAAGGTTTATATTCTTTATTACATTTAAATATTGTGAGTATCATGATGGCAACTTCATTATTATTAGTCCCTATGATATTTTATTTTTTTATTGTTAAACCTAAAATAATATTAGATAAAGGTAAAGGGACATATTTAAGTTATTCTTTTTTATTTGTATTGTCAATATATACTTTTATGAGAATAGATACTCCTAGTAATTATTATGCCTCAAGATATTTTCTCTTTATATTAGTTCCGCTAATAGTTATATTATCCATAATTATCTTATCTAAAATCAAATCTAAGTTAATAATTTTACTTGTGTTAATTATAATATTTAGTTTTAATTTAACTTATGATTATTTTCTATATAAAAAACCTGTTTTTCAAAATGGATTTGGTATGGCACAAGAGATAACTAATGAAATTCCAGATGGATCTATAACTTTTCTTGCGAGTGATATATTTTCTAAGAGATTATTAGTCCAATCTTTGCGTTATTTGGATGATTTGGATGTTATTTATCTAGGAAAAAAGAGTAAGGACAATTTAAAGATTATTAAAAACAAATTAGAATTATATTCTAAAGAGCTAAACTTAAAAACAGTATATCTAATTACAGATAATTTATTAAATGCAAGACAATATAATAAAAAGGTAAGATATATATCAAGTCGTCATCCGTGGAGTATAATTTATCCTATATCAACTCATCAAGTAAATAAACATTATTATATATATAAATTTAATACTGATGAAATAAGTAGATTAAAATCTAAGGCTACGACTTATTATGATATTGGGAACAATGATAAAATATATATTAATCATATGTATGGACAAGAGAATAAACGTTTAAGGTGGACTAAAGAAGTGTCTTCAGTAAAGTTAGATTATTATGATACAGCTAAAGATATAAAGCTAATTATAAGGACTTTAGGAGAAAGGCCAAAAGACAATCCAGCTAATGTAGAAATCTATTTGAATGATAAGTTAATTGATGATTTTATTAAGAAATCTGGTGTCTTAGAAAGAGAGGTAGATGTATCCAAGAGTATTTTAAATAAAGATAAGCAACAAGTGTTAATAATAAAAACTAATACTTGGAAGCCAAATAATTATGGTTCAAAAGATAATAGAGAGTTAGGAATACAGCTAGATTGGATAAAGATTGAGGAGAAATAATTTTTATTTGATGGAGGGATTATATTGAAGGAAAAGTATATTAAATTTATTCTTGAAAACGTACCTAAAGTTTTAACACAAATTGATCGCGATGAAGATTCCCCAACTTTTGGTTGCTGTGATAGGAACTATTGGCATTTAAAGATAAGAGATTTTTCTTCTGCTATATTACAACAAAGTGGTTTGACTCTTGCTCTGATTTATAGTTTAGACTTTGAAGGAAATAAATATTATCAAAATGATAACTTTTACAAATGGGCAGTTGGTACTTTGGAGTTTTGGAAAAAAATCCAGCTTAGAGATGGATCTTTTAATGAATATTATCCTAATGAACATGGTTTTCCCCCAACAGCTTTTAGTCTGTTTTCAACAGCAGAAACATATAAAATTTTAAAATTAGAAGACAATAATTTAATTGCATCTATGAGGAAAACAGCTAGATATTTATCCAAAACTATAGAAGAGAAGGCTTTTAATCAGGAGATTGCCTCTATAGCTGCTTTATATTCTTATTATACAATTGCTAAAGAGGAATGGGTATTAGAAGGATTAAATAAAAAACTAGATAGGATAGTAAGCTTACAATCTGAAGAAGGATGGTTTCCAGAGTATGGTGGGGCGGATTTTGGTTATTTAAGTGTTGCTTTAGATATGTTAGCTGAATACTATTGGCAAAGTAAAGATGATAAAGTTTTAGAGCCTTTAAGGAAAGTACCTGAGTTTCTTTCTTATTTTTGTCATCCAGATGGAACAATTGGCGGGGAATATGGCTCACGTAATACAGTTTATTTTCTTCCTAATGGATTAGAGGTCTTATCTAATCTAGATAACAAAAGTGCAATTGCTATTAGAAATCATATTTATAAGAATATAGGTCAAAATAATTATTTCCAAAATTCAATAGATGACAGATATTTTAGCCATTATGTATTACACTCTTTCTTAAGAGCTCTAGCTAAGAACAATAATAGTCAAATAAAAAATGATATTTCTCTACCTTGTGAAGAGAAACATAGAAAATATTTTAGGGATTCTAGACTTTTTACTTTAAAAAATGATAATTATTATGCTGTAGTAGGACTTAATAAAGGTGGCACAATAAAGGTTTTTGATAAGCAAGAAGAAGTGTTTTCGGATTTTGGTTATAGAATTATTAAATCTGAGAATAAAATAGCGACAACTAACTGGTTAGATGAGAATTATAAAATTAAAGTAGATAATAACAAACTTGAAATTAGTGGACAATTCAATCTCATAAAGGGTCAGGTTTCATCTCCATTAAAGCATTTTATTTTACGATGTGCTTCATTACTTTTTGGAAATTCAATAATTGGAATGCTAAAGAATAAGTTAATATTTGTTGATAATAATATAGATGTTAATTTTAAAAGAACTATAGAGTTACAGGAAGAGGTTATAATTATTGAAGATATAATTAAAAGTGAAAGGGTTATAAAAGAATTAAAATCGGCTAGCAACTTTTCCTTAAGACATGTTGCTTCAGGTAAATTTTATAAAGAAACTGATTTAATGAATAATTCTGGACGAGTAAAAGTTAATAATTTAAAACAACTTATTGTTAAACAAGAGTTTGATATTAAGGATAAACAAGTTATCAAAAGTATAGATAAAATATCCGAGGTGTAAGAATGTCAAATATAAGTTTTAATAAGAAAAAAATTATAAAGGTTTTATTGCAATTATTAGTATCTAGCTTATTAATATTCGTTTTACTTAGACAAATTCAAATGAAAGATTTTATAGAATTATTAAAAAAGGTACGTTTGTCTACAATAGTTTTAGGTTTATCTTTTTATTTATTAATCTATGTTTTTAGGACATTAAGGTTCAAAGTTTTGCTTTCTAAAAAAATAGGATTTTTTCGATTAATAAATATTCTATTAGTCCATGGATTTTTTAACAGAGCAATGCCTTTAAGGTTAGGAGAGCTTTCTTATATTTATTTAATGAAAAATATGCATGATATAGATGTTAGTGAAAGTACTTTTGCAATTCTATATGTTAGGTTATATGATCTCTTATCAACAGTATCTATTTTTATAATTTTCAGTCTAATTATTTTAAGCTCATCAATAAATGTATATATTTATTTATTGATCTTAGGGTTGTTGTTAACAATATTATTATTATTTCCCAAAATTATAAATATAATATATAATTTGTTGCAGAATAAGGGGCTACCTAATTTTATTGAAAAATTCATCTCTAAAGAAAGAATTTTATCAAATATAGAAAATGTCTATAAATTAAATAAAAAGGCAAATAGTATAAAGAATATTATGAAAATGTTTACTTATTCTATAGGGGTTTGGAGTTGTTTTTATATTATTTTCTATTTTTTAATTATAGACTTCGGATATAATATTAATTTGTCAAAAGTAATTTTAGGAGCTACTTTTTCTAATTTAACCTCAATTTTACCAGTTAGTGGCTTGGGTAATTTTGGTACTATGGAGGCAGGATGGACTTTAGGTTTTATGATGATGGGCTATCCAAAAAATATTGCTATAATGACGGGATTTGGTGTTAATTTATTTACATTTAGTTCAATATTAATTTTTGGTAGTATATCTATTATTATATTGTTATTAAGAAAGAATATAATAATTAAGAAAGAGAGGGGATTATAAATGAAATTGGATGAAGCTATTAAAAACAGAAGAAGTATAAGAGTATATAATGATAATCCTATAACAAAGGAAGAAATTTTAAAGTTAATTGAAGCAGCCAATTGGGCACCAACGGCTTGTAACAGGCAATCTTTTAAATTTATTGTAATAAATAACAAAAAAATTTTTAATAAAATCTTAGATAAAGGTGCAGCAACTTTTTTAAAAAAAATTGATACTGCTATTTTAGTCTTATATGATAATCAAATTGATAATTTAGAATATATGGATTATATTCAAAGTGCATCAGCTTCAATTCAGAATATGCTATTAAAGGCATATTCAATGGGAATAGGAGCTTGTTGGATATGTCATCTGCCGACTAAATCATTTCTAAGAAAACTACTAGATATCCCTTTCAATTATGATCCAATTGCTCTTATTTCTTTAGGTCATTATGATAAGGATCCCAGAAAAATGAAGAGGAAGAAAGAAGCTAGAGAGATAGTAAGTTATAATAGTTTTGATTTTGATGAAGAAATTCCTAGCAGATTCAATATTAAATTAAGATTAAAAAGAATTGCTAGAAAAATTTACTTTAAGTTGCCTAAAAAGAAACTTTTGAAGAAGATTGTTTTGAAGTTTGAAAAGAAATTTGACAATTAATACAGAAGGGAGAATTATATTGAAGTTAATCATTCAAATACCATGCTATAATGAAGAAAAGACTTTACCAGTAACATTTCAAGATTTACCGAAAAAAATTGATGGCATAGATGAGATAGAGTATCTAATTATTAATGATGGTAGTCATGATAAAACAGTGGAAGTAGCAAAAGAACTAGGGATAGATCATATAGTGAGTTTTCCTAATAATCGAGGTTTGGCTAAGGGTTTTATGGCTGGGATAGATGCTTGTCTTAGGTTAGGTGCAGATATTATTGTTAATACAGATGGTGATAACCAATACCAAGGACAAGATATTGAAAAGTTGGTACAACCTATTCTAAGTGGCAAGTCAGAAATAGTTGTTGGAGATAGACAGACAGATAGTATTGAACATTTCTCATTTCTTAAGAAGAAACTACAGAAGTTAGGTAGCTGGGTTGTTAGATTAGCCTCAAATAGTAATGTCACAGATACTACTAGTGGTTTTAGAGCTTATAGTAGAGATGCAGCTATGAATCTTAATGTGTTATCGAAATATACCTATACTCTAGAAACAATAATCCAAGCGGGAAGAAAGAAGACAGCAATCAAGAATGTTAAGATAGGAACCAATGAAAAATTGAGAGAATCTCGTCTTTTTAAGAGTATGTGGGGTTACATAAAGCGATCAGCTACTACTATTATTAGAACCTATTCGATGTTTAGACCATTAAAAGTCTTCTTGATTTTAGGTTCACTTGCCTTTGGAAGTGGATCTTTACTTGGTATTAGATATTTATACTTTTTATTTAATGGTCAAGGTGACGGACATATTCAATCTCTAATTCTAGCCTCTATCTTAATAACTGCTGGCTTTCAATTAGGAGTTTTTGGACTTTTAGCAGATGCTATAGCAGCTAATAGAAAAATAAATGATGAATTATTATATAGATTAAAAAGAATGGAATATGACAAAATAAATAATAAAGAATTAGAAGAACAATTATATTTGAAGGAAGTTGCAGTTAATAAAGAAAAGCTATAGGTGATAAAATGAAAATAGGATTAGATATACAGTCTACACTAAAGAATAAAACAGGAGTTGGCTGGTACACTCAGAATATAATAGAGAATTTAGCAGATAATGAACTAGAATTTGAGGGCTATGCCTTTAACTTTTTAGGTAGAAATAATATTCACAAGTCGATATCAACTTTAGATTTTGATGTCAAAATCAATAAAACACTACCTTATAGTTTATATAGAAGAATTTGGAACCATCTACCTGTATCATATAATTATATAGTTAATAGTAAAGCTGATATCTTTCATTTTTTCAATTATATCATTCCTCCTAAGATTAGGGGGAAGGTTATAGTTACAATTTATGATATGGTATATAAGCTTTTTCCAGAGACTATGACTAAAAAAAATTACAGATGGTTAGAAAAAGGACTACAGAGATCTATAAATAGAGCAGATAAGATTATTACGATTTCTAAAAGTGCTAAAAAAGATATAATGAAGTATTTAGCTATTGATGAAGAAAAAATTGAAATAATTTATCCTGGAATTGATTATGAATTATATTCCAGCGAATTAAAAGTAGGAAAAGCAAAGGAACTTAGAGAAAAGTATAATATACCGAAAAATTTCATTCTTTATTTAGGGACACTAGAGCCTCGCAAAAATATAGGGAGAATAATTGATGCTTATGCAAAATATCAACAACAAGCAAAGGGTGATATTTCTTTAGTATTAGCAGGTAAAAAGGGATGGATGTATCAGGAAATATTTGATAAAGTAAAAGAATATTCCTTAGAGGATAAGGTAGTTTTTACTGGTTATGTTAATGAAATAGATAAACCTGCAATTTATAAGATGAGCAAGTTATTTATTTTCCCATCCTTATATGAAGGCTTTGGGATGCCAGTTTTAGAGGCAATGGCTTCTGCTACTCCTGTAATTACTTCAAATATATCTTCTTTACCAGAAGTAGTAGGTGAGGCTGCTTTATTAGTTGACCCCTATGATATCAATGATATTTCTAATGTTATAAAACAAATCTTAGAAGATAAAAAATTGCAGTTAAGAATGACAGAGCAGGGTTTAAAGCAGAGTGCAAAATTTTCATGGCAAAAATCAGCAGAAAAATTATTAACAGTATATAAGGAAGCAGGAGGATATGAATAAAATATTAATTAATGCTTTATTAGTTAGTGAGAAGAGCTCTGGTATAGGAAATTATGGCTACAATTTAATTAATAGTCTTGACAGGTTAGATTTAAAATATGATATTTCATCATTAGTACAAAAGAAAATTGAGTCTAATAATATAGATATTCAGATAAAACAATGTAGTAATCGATATCATAGAATCTTATATGAACAAATACCTTTAAGAAGAAATTATAAAAATTATGATTTAATTCATTTTATAGATTATAGTTCACCTATTATAGCAATTAATACTCCTTTTATAGTAACTATCCATGATTTATCTTTCTATAAGTATCCGGAAACTTTTAATTATGGGAGTAGAAGGATAAAGCAAATTCTTGCTCCAATTAGTATCAAAAGGTCTAATAAAGTTATTGCTGATTCTAAGAATACGAAAAAAGAGATATTATCTAGGTTTAATATTAATGAATCGAAGGTTAAAGTGATTTATCCTGGCAGTCCTTCTTATAATAAAATTGAAGATATTAGAAAGCTAGAAGCAGTAAAACGAAAATATGGTATTAATCAAGATTATATTCTTTATGTGGGTACAATAGAACCTAGAAAGAATTTATTAAGATTATTAGAAGCATATCACAATTTATTAAAGCAAGGTATTAAAGAAAAATTAGTTATTGTAGGGAAAAAGGGTTGGTTATATGAAGACATTTTTAAGAAGGTAGAAGAATTAGGTTTGGACAAGCAAGTATTATTTTTAGGTTATTTACCCGAGAAAGAGAAAGTAGCCTTATATAGTGGAGCTAAGGTTTTTGTGTACCCTTCTTTATATGAAGGATTTGGTTTACCACCATTAGAAGCTATGAGTTGTGGGACACCAGTAGTAGTATCTAATTCCTCATCTTTACCTGAGGTTGTTGGAGATAGTGGTATTTATGTTGATCCTAAAAGAGTGGATTCAATTGCACAAGGTATCTATGATTTGCTTGATCAAAAAAAATTAAGAGAAAAGTTAAGTTTATTAGGGGTTAAAAGGAGTAAAAAGTTTACTTGGGAGAAGTCAATAAAGAATATTCTAGAAGTTTATGATAAGATATTATAATAATTGGGGTGTAAAGATGGATAAATTTAAGAAAATTTTAGTATTTGGAGTAGTGCCTATTTTAATTATTGGATTAATGATTCTAAATGCTAATTTGCAGTCTAAGAAATTACAAGATGCTAAAGATAATAGTATAGATCAAAATAATACTAATCATATAAATAATAAAACAGAATTAAAGCAATATGATGCAAGCATTATGATAGATAAAACTGCTGTAACAGCAAAGCCCGGGAAAAAGATCAAAATTGCTTTAGATGTTAAGAATAAGAGTGCTATGACTTGGATTCAGAATAAAAAAAGTAGTATTAATCTTTCTTATCATATACTCAATGAAAAAAAAGAGGTAATTTTATATGATGGTTTAAGAACTCCTATTGTCAAAACAGTAAAATCAGGAGAAGTATTAAATTTAGATGCTATCGTTCAAGTTCCTGATAAAGCAGGAATTTATTATTTAGAATTTGATATGGTTCATAGAGGAGTTACATGGTTTGGAGCAAAAGGATCCACAACTACTCTTCTAAAATTAGAGGTGGAATAGATGAAAGTAGCAATTGTACATGATTGGCTGACTAATATGGGAGGAGCAGAAAGGGTTATTAGTTATTTACATAGCTTATTCCCTACTGCTCCTATCTATACTTTGGTATATAATGAAGATAAGATGGATGACGAATTTAAAGAAATGGATATTAGAACTTCCTTTCTTCAAAAAATCCCCTTTAGTAAAACTAACTATCAGAAATTACTGCCTTTAATGCCTTTAGCAGTTGAACAATTTGATTTTTCAGAATATGATCTTGTTATAAGCTCATCGACTTCAGTTGCCAAAGGGATAATAACTAATACAGATACTGTGCACATTTGTTATTGTAATACTCCAATGCGTTATGCTTGGGATATGTATCATTTTTATCGAAAAGATAAGAATCCTATTTTTAGAGGAATAATATCTATTATTATGAATTATATTAGAATCTGGGATAGGGTGTCTGCTGATAGAGTAGATTATTTTATAGCTAATTCTAATAATGTAGCTAAAAGAATAAAAAAGCATTATAGAAGAGAATCTAAAGTGATTTATCCACCTGTAAATACAGATTTTTATACTCCTAATGATAAAAGTGAGGATTTTTATCTTGTTGTTTCTAGATTGGTTCCTTATAAACGTATAGATATTGTAATTAAAGCTTTTAATCAGTTAGGGTTGCCACTTAAGATTATTGGAGATGGTAGTGAATTTGATAATTTAAAGAATATTGCTAGAGATAATATAGAGTTCAAAGGTAGAGTATCTGATCAAGAAGTTAGAAATTATTATAGGAAGTGTAAAGCATTTATCTTTCCTGGAGAAGAGGACTTTGGCATTACTCCTGTAGAGGCACAGGCATGTGGAAAACCTGTAATTGCTTATGGTAAAGGTGGGGTCTTAGAGACGATTATAGATGGCGAAACAGGAAAGTTTTTTTATCAAGCAAAGGTTGAATCCCTCCTTGCTGCAGTTAAGGAATTTGAAAAAGATATAGATAGTTATGATAGTGAGACAATAAGAAATCATGCACTTAAATTTAGTAGAGACGAATTTAAAGAAAAAATTATTAATTTAGTTGAAGAAGCATATAAAGGATATTAAGGAATAGAAAATAGCAAGATTAAATTTGTTGATTAGTATAGGCAGAGAGGGGTTGAATTATGATTAAAGAGAACCAAAAAATATTAAATAGTATATTAGTCTTAATAGATGGTATAATTATTGCTTTCTCTTTAGTATTGGCTATATTAACAAGATTTAAGAGTGGTTTCTTTAATGTTGAGGGAAACCATCTTCCTTTTCAAGCATATCTAATGTCATTAATATTTATAGTACCTATATATTTAATTTTATATAAAGTTTATAGTCTATACACCCCTTATAGAACTAAGACTATATTTAAAGAGTTTAGAAATATAGTTAAAGCAAACTTTATAGGTCTTTCATTACTAGTGACAATATTATTTATTAGCAAACAGATACATTATTCGCGATTTGTATTATTCCTATTTTTTATTATTTCAATTTTAACAACCTTTATTGAGCGGCTGATTCTTAGACTTATATTAAGAAAATTAAGACAAAAAGGATTTAATCTAAAGCATATTATTGTAATTGGATCTGGAGATTTAGCAGAAGAATTTATAATAAAAATTTTTAGTAATAAATATTTGGGTTATAATGTAGTAGGAATATTTGATAATGATAAAGATAATGGCTATCAAATAAATGGTGTACCTGTAATTGGAAATATTAATAACTTAAATAAATATCTCGATAATAATATAATAGATGAAGTAATTATTGCTCTTCCTTTAGATGAATATGATGAATTGAATAATATAATTGATATTTGTGAGAAATGTGGAGTTAGATCTAAAGTGGTTCCTAGTTATAGTCAATATATATCTTCTGATCCTTATATTGATGAAGTGGATGGATTACATTTAATACATATGCGCCATGTACCTTTAGATAATTATATTAACAAATCAATTAAGAGAGTGATAGATCTAATTATATCTATATTATCACTTATAATCTTCTCTCCAGTAATGTTATTTATCTCCATAACAATTAAGTTAACTTCTCCAGGCCCTGTTTTATTTAAACAAAATAGAGTAGGAGAGAATGGTAGAGAATTTTGTATGTATAAGTTTAGATCAATGGATGTACAGAAAGAAGAGGTATCTTCAACAAAATGGACAACAGAGGATGACCCTAGAAAGACAAAGTTTGGAGATTTTATAAGAAAGACTAGTTTAGATGAGTTACCTCAGTTGTTTAACGTTTTGAAAGGAGATATGAGTTTAGTAGGACCTAGGCCTGAAAGGCCATTTTTTGTGAAGAAATTTAAAGAAGAGATACCTAAGTATATGGTAAAGCATCAAGTACCTCCTGGAATTACTGGTTGGGCTCAAGTTAATGGATGGCGTGGAGATACATCAATTTCTGAAAGAATAAAATATGATATTTATTATGTAGAGAACTATAGTATATTATTTGATTTTAAAATATTGTTTTTTACAATATTTAAAGGGTTTATTAATAGAAATGCATATTAATTTTATACTGTAAATTAGGAGAATGGAAGTTTATATACAAATCAAACTAATAAATTACTATTTTTAACAAGACTTTATTTTAAAATTATAATGTTGAGATGTATTGATAGTAATTTTTATTAATTGCTTACTATTGGTTTATTGCTAAATTTTATAAGTATATAGGGAGGAAATGAAATATGAAAATTGCAGTTGCAGGAACAGGCTATGTAGGCTTATCAAATGCAGTTTTATTAGCTCAAAATAATGAAGTAATGGCTTTAGATGTAGTAGAAGAGAAGGTAGATATGATTAATAATAGAAGGTCACCTATTGTTGATCAAGAGATAGAGGAATATCTAGCTACAAGAGATTTAGATTTAACAGCTACCTTAGATAAAGAAGAGGCATATGCAGATGCAGAATTTATAGTAATTGCTACCCCAACAGATTATGATACAGAGAAAAATTATTTCAATACAAGTACAGTAGAAGCTGTAATAGAAGATATATTAGAGATAAATCCTCAGGCCGTTATGGTAATCAAATCAACAATACCAGTAGGATATACCAAAGCTATTAAAGAAAAATATAATGCAGATAATATCATCTTTTCACCAGAGTTTTTAAGAGAAGGAAAGGCTTTATATGATAACTTATATCCGTCGCGAATAGTAATGGGAGAAAAGTCTGAGCGAGCCGAAAAATTTGCAGATATATTAGCTGAAGGTGCTATTAAAGAGGATATTGATATCTTATTTACTGATTCCACAGAAGCAGAGGCTATCAAATTATTTGCTAATACATATTTAGCA